>JBGPAW010000094.1:0-10734 GCA_041480905.1 Phycisphaerae bacterium | reverse complement strand
TGGCGCCCTGAGCTACCGACTGTCGCCCTTCCAGGGCTTAACGAATCCGGGGCGACGTTGACCCAGGGCTGGCGCCCTGGGCTACCGACTGTCGCCCTTCCAGGGCTAGTGGTCCGTCGCACCTTAATTCGCGGGTTGGCGTGCAACGGCATGGACCCGTCGCTTGCGCTCCGGGCTCGGAACATGAGGGCTCGTACCCGCAGGTTTGGGTGCGACGGACCACTAGGAGTTCGGCCTTGGCCAAGGTGTAGCCCACACCGCGGACTCCTGAGTATGTCCCTTCGGGACTGACGGAGGTGTCTTCGTCGGGGATTCCGCGTTGGGCAAGCTGCGTGGCAGTCCCATCGGCTCGCTGAACGAGCGGTGAAAAACACCCCAGCACCAGCAACGCCGCCGTCCCAGTTCAGTCGTCCCTCCGGGACTCCATCGGTCGCACGTGAGGTGATCCCAGCGATAAATCGCTGGGCTATTCTCAACCCGTGCCTACGGCACGTCCGCTGTCCCGGCGTCACAGTGAGATGTTAACAGCAGTGGGCTCGCCCTCCCTGGTTGCCCAAGTTCCTGGGCACACCTCGGGAAGACCCCGCCTTCCGCCGGACAGACCCCCCGCTCTCCTACGTTGCCATCCGCGCCTCCCTCCGTCATACTCTCGCCCTGCGGTTGGAGGGTGGTACCTTACCGCGACTGTGGCAAGGCAGCGTTCTTTGATGACCAGAGCTTTCCGGGCAGTGGCGTTGAGCGCGGGTCTGTTCCTCTGCCCTTGGGGGGAGACGGCTTGGGCCCAGAAGAACGAGGATTGCCTGCAATGCCATGCCCGGGCCGGTCTCCAGATCGAACGCAGCGGGCGGACGGTGTCGCTGGACGTGAATCGGGAGCGCTTGGCCAAGAGCGTGCATGCCGGCGTCGATTGCGTCGGCTGCCACGTGGACCTGGCGGGCGTGGAGAAGTATCCCCATCCCGCCGGGCTCAAGCGCGTGGCCTGCGGCGAATGCCACGAGGACCAGGATGGGCCGATCGCCACCTACTGGGCGAGCACTCACGGTCAGCGGGTCCAGGCCGGTGATCCCGACGCGCCTCTGTGCCAGGATTGCCACGGCCACCACTACATTCTGCCGCTGTCCGATCCCGACTCGGCGATTTCCCCCTTCAACATCCCCCAGATGTGTGCGCAGTGCCACGCAGAAGGGGCCAAGGTCGAGCGGACGCACAACCTTCCGCAGGAGCAGGTCTTTCAACGCTACAAGGACAGCCTCCACGGCGAAGGGCTGTACAAACGGGGCCTGGTGGTCACCGCGGTGTGTACCAGTTGCCACACGGGGCACAACGTCCTGCCCCACACCGATCCCCGATCCGCGATCCACCAGGAGAACGTGATCAAGACCTGCATGAAGTGCCACGGCCGCATCGAGCAGGTCCATCGCAAAGTGATCGCCGGCGAACTTTGGGAACGCGCCGGAGTTGTCCCGATCTGCGTGGAGTGCCACTCCCCCCATGAAATCCGCAAGGTCTTCTACGACACGCAGATGAGCAACGCCGACTGCCTGCGCTGCCATCAAGAACGGGAGATCAAGGCTGCCGCCGACGGGCGGTCTCTGTATGTGGACGCGGAGGAGTTCGGTCAGTCCATCCACGGGCGCAAGCCGATCTCCTGTGCCCAGTGTCATACGGGGGCGACGCCTTCCCAAGAACGCTCTTGCGAGAGCATCACCGAGAAGGTGGACTGCGGGATTTGCCACGAGGGGGAGGTGGCCGCCTATCGTCGCGGGCGCCACGGCCTACTCCACGCCGCCGGCGACGCGAACGCCCCCTATTGCACCGACTGCCACGGGCGACACGAAACCCGAGAACACCGCGTGGCCGACGACGCCCCGGAGGTGCTCAAAGCCCTGGTGCGGGAGTCGCCCACCTACAGCCGCAACGTCCCCGTGCTGTGCGCCAGGTGTCACCGGGAAGGCGGCCAGGCCGCCGTCCGCTACTTCGGCCCGGAAGCCAACATCATCGAACACTACAAGGAGAGCATCCACGGCAAGGGCCTGCTGGAGAGCGGGCTGACCGTAACGGCCACCTGCACCGACTGTCACACCGCGCACAAGGAACTGCCCCGCTCCGACCCCGAATCCAGCGTCAACCCCCAGCACATCGCCGGGACCTGCGGGCGGTGCCACGACGGCATCTATGAGAAGTATCAGCAGAGCGTGCACTCGCCCGAAGGCAACCCCCGCTATGAACGCCAACGCGGCATGCCCGATCTGCCGCACTGCGACGACTGTCACACCGCCCATACCGTCGCCCGCACCGACGTCCCCGCTTTTATCCTGGGGATCATGGAGCAGTGCGGAAAATGCCACAGTGATGTCACTAGAACCTACTTTGACACCTATCACGGCAAGGCCTCCGAGCTCGGCGACACCACCAAGGCCAAGTGCTACGACTGCCACGGGGCCCACGACATCCTCCCGCCGAGCAACCCGCGGTCGCGCCTGTCCCGCGAGCACATCGTCCAGACCTGCGCCAAGTGTCACCCCGGGTCGCACCGCCGCTTCGCGGGCTACCTGACCCACGCCACCCACCACGATCCCCACAAGTATCCCGCCCTCTACTACGTCTTCTGGGGCATGACCACTTTGCTGGTGGGTACGTTCACTTTCTTCGGGCTGCACTCCCTCGCCTGGCTGCCACGCTCCTGGAAGCTGCGCCAGCAACACCGCGCGGTGCTGTCGGCCGTCGATCCGCGGGCCCGGCAGTTCGTCCGCTTTTCCCGTTTCAGCCGCGGGCTGCACTTCACCATGATCCTCAGCTTCTTCGGCCTGGCCATCACCGGCATGACGCTCAAGTTCTCCTACACCCGCTGGGCGGAACTCCTCTCCCGGATGCTCGGCGGGGCGAAGACCACCGGCTGGATCCATCGCACTCGTGCGCTGGTCACCTTTGGGTACTTCTTTTTGCACCTCTACGACTTGCGGCGGAGGTTCAAAGCGAGCGACCGGACGTTACGCCAATGGCTTTTCGGGCCCGACACCATGCTGCCGCGCTGGTCCGATTTCGTGGAGTTCGCCCAAACCCTCAAATGGTTTGCCGGCCGCGGTGCCCGACCGCATTACGGGAAATGGACCTACTGGGAGAAATTCGATTACTTCGCCGTCTTCTGGGGCGTGGCCGTCATCGGCAGCACCGGTCTGTGTCTGTGGTTCCCCGAGTTGTTCACCCGCTTCCTGCCGGGGTGGGCAATCAACGTCGCCACCATCATCCACAGCGATGAGGCCCTGCTGGCCACCGGTTTCATCTTCACCATCCACTTCTTCAACACCCACTTCCGCCCGGAGAAGTTCCCCATGGATACGGTCATCTTCACCGGCCGGATGTCCTTGGAGGAGTTCAAGTACGACAAGCCCCGGGAGTACGAAGCCCTGGTCGCCGGCGGAGACCTGGAGAAGCAGTTGGCCGATCCCGTTCCGCTCATGCTGACCCGGGGGGTGCGGGTTTTCGGCTTCGCCGCGTTGATCGTGGGTTTGACCCTGGTCGTGTTGATCATCTACGCGATGATCTTCGCCTACCGTTGACCCGGATGGTCCGCTCGGCACATCGGTATCTTGCCTCAATCACTTCCCCAAGTCTCAAGACTTGGGCCACCCTTCCTTCGACGTACACCAACCCTCGACCACGCGGTTCAGCACCTCCTCCCGATCGGCACCCTTGGGCACCAGGGCCGGGAGATTGGCGTAATCCTCGGCGCTCATCGGTTTGTTGTCGAAGAAGCCCATCAGCGTCTATCCTCGCTCCGAGGCCCGTGGCGACTTCCGAACGACCCCCAAGTCCGAAGACTTGGGTCACCCGATCTGTCCCGTAGGGACAACTGAGAATAGCCCAGCGTTTCAACGCTGGGAATAGAATCGCCCGCCGGAAATCCCAAGTCCCGTAGGGACGGATGAATCAAGCCCAAACGGCCCTAACGATCGAATGGCTCAGTCGTCCCTACGGGACGAAGTTCGTTATCCTAACCGAATGACCCAGCGATGAATCGCTGGGCTATTCTCATGCCGTGCCCACGGCACGGCCCTACATCTCCGCCCCCTGCGCCGGCAAAAGGGACCTCAAATCTTCTTCGCGAGGGAGCGAAGGCTTGTCGCGTGTGCCACCGCGAGGGTGAGGCCGTTGCGCGAAAAGAGGAGGCACTCCGGGTGTCGCACTTCGACCTCCCGGCCGTCAACGGTCTGCAAGCTGAAGGGCTTGAACGGGCGCGCCTGATGGGCCTCGCGGAGCTGTTCTACCGTCATGAAGCCCACTCCCAAAACCCGGACCCGGATTGTAACACGGCGCGGGACGCGCCGTAACCTAGTGGTCCGTCACTGCTCAATCTGAGAGTCGTGCCCCCGCGCTAGGCCCGCCGTTTACGGCGGGTACCCGGGACGCAGAGCCGTTAAACTTCTTTTCTCTCCGCCCCCGCCGTTATCGGCGGGGGCGGAGAGAAAAGAAGAATGACCGGCGAGACCCCGTGCAACCCGGCCTGAAGGCCGGGCCTAGCGCCCAGAGTAATCCTATCCTGCGGAGGTGGGCACGTTGAGCTTGAATTGCAGGGGTCGATTGCGTATCTTGGCAGGAGGGTGGCGGGGAAACGGAAGCCTGGCGGAGATACCCTCCGCGACCACGGTCATTGCGGGGACCCACACATGTTTGGATCAATGAACGGACGGGGCGGATCGTGTCTCCCACCTCCGAAGGAGGTGGGCCACCCGACCCGGATTGCCGGAGTGTATGTCGCGCTCGCGGGATGCGGTGCAGGCCGGGTTGGGCCTGGCCCACCTTGGGGCCCAGGTCAGCTTCACCGGCGCATTGATTGAGAACCTCAATGCCCTGGAAGCCGGCGGCGTCAACTCCGACCTGAACCACGACGGGCACGTGGACCTTGCGGACTTCGCGCTATTCCAGCGATCCATAGGAACGCCGGAATGATCCCTACGCCCGCTTGATTCTGTTTCGTCTCAGACGTGCGGTACCGGTTCGCCGGGTTTGGCGAACGGCGGAGGAACCTTCCAATCGCCGAGGAATCTCGGCAGATCGGTCACCAACGGAACCCGTGGGAGGGCGTAAGTTTCGCCATAGGTGACGCCGGCCATCGCTCCCTCGAACCCGGCGCCGGAGCGGATGTAATGGGCCAAGCGTTCCCAGCGGTCGCCCGCGAATTGCGATTGGTAGCAGCGCACGGCGGCGAGCTTACGCTCAAACGTGTCGGTAATATCCACGACGAAGCGGCTCGGCCAATGGACGATCTCCGCCGTCCCCGGCACCGGGCGGTAGACCAGGTGATCCACGCGATGGGGCGGCGTCCCGTCGAAGCGGTCGTCCCATTTGGTCAGTTGCGAGTAAAACCGGGCGGCTTCGGTGAGCAATTGGGCCTGGTAATGGTCGGGGGAGGCGGCCGGCGTCCGTCCGGCCATCCCGACCAGAATGCGGGGGCGGTACTTGCGAAGGACGGTGGCTATCGCATAGCGGTACTCGGGCGTGTCCATGAGCACGCGGTTAGGGAGGTCCAGGGACTCACACACGGCGACGCCGAGAACCCCAGCCGCCTGGGCGGTTTCCCTGGCCCGGATCTCAGGCGTGCCCCGTGGGGTCGGCTCCCCGTTGGTCATGTGCAACATGCCCACGCGGTAGCCCAAGTCCACCATCTTTGCTATAGTACCCCCCATCCCGATCTCGAGATCATCGGGATGCGGGGCCGTGAACAGAATGTCCAGCACCGGCGTACTCCTAGTGGTCCGACACCCCCGAACCGTGAGGGTGGCATACCGCGGCGGCGACCCGTCGCTTGCGCTCCGGGCTCGGATTACGGGGGCACCAACCCCCAGAATCAAGGTTGACGGAGCACTAATTCCGTTGGCCCTGTTTCGTGTGGCGGTTCAGCGCCTTGCCGGACTATAGGGGGTTGTTGAGGCCAGGACAAGCGGGTCAGGTAGGCCCAGACCGGAACCGGTTCAGTGACCATGTCCCGACGCCGCATCCAGGACGAAGATCGCCCGGCGGTCGCTCAGTTCATCGAGCGGCACTGGTCCAGCAAGATGGTGATGAGCCGGGGAAAGTGCTACTACCCCCACGAGCACGATGGGGTGATCGAATGGCGTGAGGGGGGCATCGTCGGCCTGCTGACCTGGGTGCGGGAGGGCGATGACATTCAGCTCCTGACCCTGAACAGTGTTCTGGAGGGTCAGGGGATCGGATCGGCCTTGATGCTCATGGCGATCGACGAGGCCCGGCACCACCAGGCCCGCAAACTGTGGTTGACCACCACCAACGATAACCTGCGGGCGATCGGGTTTTACCAGCGTCTGGGATTTCGGATGACCGCGGTGAACGTCGGCGCGGTGGACGAAGCCCGCAAGATCAAACCGCAAATCGCCGAAATCGGCCACGACGGCATTCCGATCCACGACGAGATCGTGATGGAGCTCGAGCTCCAGCCCTACCTGCATTAGAAACCCGAGGAAGATGTTCTCTGTGCTCGCAAGTGCGTTCGAGGCGATTTTGTTGACATCTTACGCACTCCCTCCGTGAGATTCGGATCATCCCGTGCACGGGCGGTAATCGCCGGTCGCGGGGGGCACGAGGGCGATGACCCAGGAGCCCTGCGTGACCTGGTTACGCAGGTGCAAGCCTTCGTGGTACGGGGTCCGGCTCTGCCACATCCGCCACGCGGCCCGCCGCCGAGTTATTCACAGCCTCGCTCCGCTTGCGGCCTGGGGGCCGCTGCGCTCGGCTGTGAATAACCTCGGGGACGGTATCAGTGCGGGAGGCCGAATGGATGTGGCCCACCTCCTTTGGAGGCGGGGGAGCGATTCCTTGCGGATGCGAGGGCACGCCACATCGTCTGGTTTAGCGGTTCGAGGAAATCGCTCCCCCAGGTCCGAAGGACCTGGGCCACCCGCCCATGCACTGTAGGGTGCCGCACTTTGCATGAAAAACGAACCTGTCCCGCCCTTGCGCTGTCCCGTTTTTGCGTCAATTCTTGTACTTGTCGCGGAGCCGCTTATATTCTTCAAGGTCCTTTTCGCTAAAGTGCTCTCGCTGCATCTCCTTCATTGTTTCGCGCATCTTTTCCGGGTTCCCACTATGCAAGCCTTCGCCCCAGCGGTTGTACTTTTCGAGCTTGACTCTGTCCGGACCTGTATTGGCACTCGACATCGGGCCCCTCTTACCTGAGTCCCACATGACCACAGCGAACCAGATAAGGAAAACGATGAGAAGGGCGCCAATCGCAATCGTAAGCACACTGTCCCACTCGATTTGCCTTACAAAACCACGCATCTCTGGCCTGCCTCGCTTTGACTAGCGGGGGTTAATGGTTATGCTCTCGGCCTTTACGATATCTCCCTCTTCCTTATCGTTCTTCCAGATCCAGGCCGAACCGTAAACGTATATGTCCCCCCATACGGTGCCGTCACGAAAGGTGACGTTCGTCTTGTAGACCCAGTTGTTCATCCTCGCGTATTCGGAAACCTTCTTGCCAGCAAGGTCAAAGCCACACCACTCATTCACAAACTCGATCCTAGAGACCTTCGTCAGATCGAACTTTCCCAGCGAATGAGCGTCCTCATGGTAGGAAAGCTCCTTAGAGTAAGGTATTTTCTCCATCCCGTATCCGGACGTTCTCAGCCAGGTATACTTCACGGTTTTGCCGTCCCTGAAAGTGATCTGTCCGTAGAAACTATCCTGTTTTAACTTCTTAGTTTCGAAGACGCTGTCTCCCGGGCTTTCTTCCCCCTTTCCCCCGTCCGGGGCAAAAGGCGCCGGTTCAAGTCTCAGCGCCGGCTCCGGCGGCATCGGCGGCCTGGTACGTGCGGGCGGAGCAGGCCGCTCGATGATGATCGCTTGTGTGTGGTTCGTAGAGCGCGCCTGGAACATCACGGCGCCCAGGATGACCAGCGCCACAGCGGCGATGGCCAGAATGATCGAGACCTTGGTCCGCTTCGTTTGGGATGCGGCTTTCTCGACGCTGCGGTTGTCGGTCGGGCCTGCGGGTTCGTTCGGCGGTCCACCGTCCCCCACCCTCGGAGAGGGTAGGGCATCCGCCCTTCCATCCCCCACCTCCGGAGGAGGTGGGGCACCCATCGTCGCCGGTGCATGACGCCGGCGGCCGCGGGCCACCAGCAGCACGGCGAAGAGCACCCCGGAGAGGATCAGGAAACTGAAGCAGACCAGCCGCGATTCGTCGTCGAACCGGAGATCCGGCCGGACCTTCAGGGCGATGAGCGGCGCGACGATGCCGATGGACGACAACGCGAGCAGGAACGGCCGGAGCGTCTCCTGCCAAAACGTGGGGCGCTTGCGCAGCGACACCTTCCGCAGAGCGAACGCGAGGAACGCGCAACAGACCGCACAAACCGTAAGTGCCGCTTGCCGGTCTTCGGGGTTCAGCCGCACGTCGGTCAGCAGGCGCGTGCTCAGGAACGACACCACCGCACCCGCCAGCAGCCCAAACCCGACCAGGCTCCAAAACGCGCGGGTGATGACGTGCCGCATCGGCGGCAGGGTGGCATGCCCAAGCGTCGCTTCAGCGACGCGCGGGCATGTTGCGTCTTCCGGCTTGATACATGCCTGCGCTTCGCTCCACTGCGTTCCGCTCCGCTTAGGCATGCCACCCGGCGTGCCCTCCGCGCCCACACTCCTCACCCGGCCGAGAGCTTCGGCGGGCGAGCACTCGAGGTCGTCACCTACGGCGTCCAACCCCTCGGTCGCCGGAACGCCCGGGACCGTGAGCGGCGTACCGGCAGCCTCACGTCGCTTGCCGGTTGAGCGCGGCCGTACCGGCAGGCCGCGTAGGCCCACAAACCACGCCACGCCCTGCAAGGCAAAAGAGGTGACCCCGGCAACGCCGGCGGCCAGAAACATCAGATGTTCGCGCCCGCCCAACCACGAAGCGGGGATCGCGGTGCAGATGAAAGCGCACAGGGCCGCGCCGAAGGCCTTACGGGCCTTCATTTCGCCGGCGGCGCCGCTTTCCAGCCGACTCTCCCAGTCCACGAACATCGCGGTGATGATCAGGCCGAGCAGCGCACCTGGACCTCCGCGATACTGGTCCATGACCGGGGCCATGGCCATCGCCAGCAGTGGACTACAACAGCCGAGGGTCACCAGCCGGTGGACCCAGATCGGTTGGGCCGCCTGCCCCAGCCAGAAAATCGCGCGCCGGGCGACGAGCACGCCGGCGGTCATGGCCGCGACGCCCAGCCCGGCACTGACGGCCAGTTCTTCTTGCTGACCGATCAGTCCCATAAGCACGCTCAATCCCGTGGCGAGGCCAAGCACGAGGAGGATGGCCACCACCGCGTGTTTCCCTCGTTGGCCCTCCGTTCCGAGCGGCAGGGATCCGGCGGCTTGGGGCTGACCGGGGCGCCGGCCGTACTTCCGCTCCAGGTGCGCTAAGCGGCGGGCGACTTTTTCGCCGACGCGGTCAAAGCGCCGGCCCAAACGCCGGGGCACCTCCCGGACAGGCGGCGGGAGCGGGGGAGGAGGATTAGGCGACCGGACTGGTGACTCAATAGGCTCGTAGAGGTGGCGGGCCACCGAAGTCAGGCTGTGCGGGTTGAAGCCCACCAGACTGTCCTGGACCTCGGCGACGCCGAGGATTTCCTCGGCCATCTCGTCCACGGTCTGGTAGCGGTCCTTGGGGTCCTTGGCCAGGGCTTTGCGGATCACGCGGGCGAACGGCTCGGGCAGTTGATCGACCACCGGCTGGGCGGTGAGGTGCTTCATGAGCACCTCGCCCATGGTCGCCCCGTCAAAAGGCACGCGTCCGAGGAGCATCTCGTAGAGCATCACGCCGAGGGCGTAGATGTCGATGCCGCGATGGTAATGCCCGCTGCCCACCTCCGGGGCCATGTAGTGTACCGTGCCGACGCTAGAGGTCTGGGCACTGTGCCGCGAGACGGAGATGAACTTGCTCAGCCCGTAGTCCCCGATCTTGACGTAGCCGTCCTCGTAGAAAATGTTGCCCGGCTTGAGGTCCCGGTGGACGATGCCGCGCTCGTGCAGATAGCTGAGCCCTTTGGCGAGCTCGCGGACGAAGAAGGCGGACTTTTGGGGGCCGAGCCCGTTCGGTTCGGCGATGAGCAGGTCGCGGAGCGACGGGCCTTGCACGTACTCCATAACGATGAAGTAGTCGCCCTGGGGGTTGTGCCTCACGTCGAAGATGGTCACCAGGTGCGGGCTTTTGAGGTTCATGCAGTGGGAGACGCCGCGCAGCTCGACGGCGGGGTTCTCGCGCAGGTACTTGAGGGCGACCTCGCGGCCGCCGTCGCTGATGGCGTAGTAGACCTCGCCGAACCCGCCGCGGCCGACAGCGCGCTGGATCGCGTAGCCTTCCAGAGGCCGATCACCGTGTTTAAACGTGAATGTCGCCACCCTTGAATTCCTAGTGTCGAGTCCCGAGTTCCGCGTTCTGCATCCTTACTTCGGCCAAGGCTTGGCCGTCATGCTAACCCCTTCCATCTCGACGGTCCGGCCCAGATCGAGCGGGACGGCTTGGGTCTCGGTCCGCCCGCCTCCGGCGAGCCGGACCCACAATCCACCGCTACGCTCGAACAGCACCAGGGGATTACGAGCCATCTGACATTGAATATGGAAGGCCGGGCCGAACCCGATCGTCGCATTCTGATGAAAGAGCACCACCCGCCGGACATCGTGGGCCAATTTGGACGTATCGCTCAGGTCCAGGGTGGCGCTGGCGCTCTTGCGGCTGGG
>JBGPAW010000093.1:0-10796 GCA_041480905.1 Phycisphaerae bacterium | reverse complement strand
GGGCATGCCGGGTAAGCTGATCCCCGCGCGGGTGGTGGCGCCGGACGTATTGGCCTGGAGGGAATCCCAGTTGATCAACGCGGGCAGCCTGCGGGGCGTCCAACGTGACGCGACCGTGGTGTCGAACGCCTTCGCGGTCAGTCTGGGGACCGAGCCGGGCGCCCGCCCGGGACAGGCCGTCCTGGCGGCGGAGGTGCTCGTGGGCACGATCGAGACGGTGGGAACGCACACGGCGCGGGTCCGGCTGCTGTCCGATCCGGCGACGCGGATGCCCGTGCTGATCGCCCGGGCAAAAGGCGACGTGTTCCTGCCGTTGGACGCGGAGTTCTGGCTCGTGGGGGCGGGCGGCCGTCGCGCCCGCATCGCGGACGTGGACCACCGCTACGTCAAAAGCGGCGAGGTCCGTGCGGGCGACGGGGTGCTGACCGTACACGGCGACGAGCGGCTGCCGGTGTCGATGGTGGTGGGCACCATCCGGTCGCTCGCGCCGGACCCGAACAACCCCTTGCTGTACGTGCTCGAGATCGAGCTGGCCATCGACCCCGCCGGCCTGCGGCGGGTCTACGTGGTGGACCCCTTTGGCCAGTGAGGGAAGAGGAAGGGGACAGGCCCATTTAGTCGTGAGGCGGTTCTGCTTTTCCATGCGAAAACATGGGAAGCGTTTTTGGGTTTCACGGCGAGAAATGGGCCTGTCCCCTTCGACCCAAACGTCCGCTCCCTTACGGTCGCGGTTCGGAGCAACAACGGAGATAGTTTCGTGGCCAACTATCTTGTCACCGGCGGGGCGGGTTTCATCGGTTCGCACCTGGTCGCACGTCTGGTCCAGGACGGTCATGCCGTGCGCGTGCTGGACAACTTCCTCACCGGTAAGCGGGAGAACCTTGCGGCGGTGGCCGGTCGTGTCGAGTTGCTGGAGGGGGATTTGCGTTCCCCGGCGGATTGCCGCGCCGCGTGCCGCGACATCGAGGCCGTTTTCCACGTCGCGGCGTTGCCTTCGGTCCCCAAGTCGATCGCCGAACCTCAGGCCTGCCACGACTGCAACGTCAACGGCACGTTCAACCTGCTGATGGCGGCGGTCGAGTGCCGGTGCCGGCGGGTGATCTACGCCGCGAGCAGTTCGGCCTACGGCGATAGCGAGGTGTCCCCCAAGGTCGAAACTCTCCGGCCGGAACCGAAGAGCCCTTACGCCGTGCAGAAGCTCGCCGGGGAGCTATATTGCCGCGTGTTCTACGAGTGCTTCGGGCTGGAGACGTTCTCGATTCGCTATTTCAACGTCTTCGGTCCGCGGCAGGATCCGACCAGTCAGTACGCGGCGGCGATCCCGGCCTTCGTGACGGCCATCCTGCACGACCGGCCGCCCATCATCTTCGGGGACGGTGAACAGACCCGCGATTTTACCTACGTGGACAACGCGGTCCACGCCAACCTGCTGGCCGCCGGCGCCGACCGCTTGGCCGGTGAGGTGGTCAACGCCGCCTGCGGCCGTTCCATCAGCCTCAATGAAATCGTCGCCCAGATCAACCGTTTGACGGGCAAGACCGTGACTCCGATCTACGCCGCCCCCCGTCCCGGCGACGTGCGCCACTCGCTGGCCGACAATCGCCTGGCCAAGCAGCGGATTGGGTACGAGCCGCTGGTCAGCTTCGACGACGGGCTGGCCCGGACCATCCGGTGCTACCGGGGAATGTGAATGCCGCCCTCCTCAGGGCCGGAGGGCACGGGCACCGTGTTTCCCCCTCCTTCCTGCGGTTTCACCGGGAGCGGTTTTATGGTGGAAGGGCGTGCCGAGGGGTCGTGCAAGCCGCCTTGACCAGGGCCGGTGAACACGTTCAGAAACTCGGCGAAGTCATCGAGGTCGATGTGCTGGTCGCAATTGAAGTTGAGAATCTGGCAGCCGAGGGGCACAGGACCGCCAACGGGGCCGGTAAAGCAGCGTTGGAATGCGGCGAAATCAGCGCAGTCGGTGGCGCCGTCCCCGTTGACGTCGCCGTCACCGCCGCACTCGCAAGGTTCCTGGGGCGGGACGTGCAAGCTCCAATTGTCTAGGGTGCCGGTATCGGAGACGGCCAAGTCGGCCACGTTGAGGGTCCAGGCGCCGTAGGCGTCCTGCCCATTGAAGACGCTGAGCGGTTCGTTGGGGCGGAACGTTCCCACCACCATGGGGCCGCCGCTGTCGTAGTTTTCAATCGCCGTGAACGCGGCGTCGTCGAGGAGAACGTCGAAGCCGTCGTTATTGAAGCCGAAGGTGCGGGCCGGGGCGCCCGGACGGTCGATCAGGGTTGCCGTGACGCCGTTGTGGGTCAGCTTGACCCGCAGGTCTCCGTTCCAGGTGTGGGTGATCCGCACCCCCACCTTCAAACCCGCCAGGAGAAGGTGGTCCGGGATGGAGAAGGTATGGTTCACCCCCGCGGCGTTATTATCCGGGATGGGAATGCTCCCCGCATCAATGGGGTAGACCACGGTACCGCCGGCGGTCGCGGTAAGCGTCAGGCTGTAGGTGTTGCGCACGCTGCCGGCCAGGTAGACCCGCAACCAGTAGTCGTGGCTGGGGCCGGCCGGCAGGGTAATGACTTCGCTGTCGCCGCTTCCGGTGGAGGCCGCCACCACGTTCCCGCCGCAGGCGTCGTACAGCTTCATGTCGATGTTGCCGAAGGCATCGGTGAAGTTGAGCGTGACCTGCACCGGACCGCAACTGGACGACCGGACGCGGTACCAATCGTCGTCCGCGTACTTGAGCACCATCTCGGGGTAGGTGCAGGGGGCGAGGACCACCGCGTTACCGCAGGTGTCATTCTCCTCCAGCACGTCGTCCGGACCACCTTGGAGCCAGGAAGCGATGTAGGAATAGAAATCGCGGAAGGCGCTGAAGTCGTCGTAGGATTCATCCGCACAGGAAGACGGACCGCAACACAACTCACCCACCAACTGCTTGGTCGAGTCGAGGTAAGCACCGGCCCCGGAGGAACCGGGTTCGGTCGGCCCATCGTACCAATCCAGACGAATGAAGTGGGCGGGCGCCCCGCCGGTCTTGGTGGCGAAGCTGATGCGCTTATAGGAACCGTCCGGATGGTGGATGCAGGAACAGGGCGTCCCATCCGCGACAAGGGCGCTCGTCCAACCGGACCAGGTATACGACCCGGGCGGGAACTCGCCCCGGATCAGCGTCAACGAGTAATCCTGCGCCCAGAAGGGACTGGTAGCGACCAACTCGGCCACCGTGCTGGTGGGTACGCTCGGTAGGTCGGGCGGCTGCCCGTTACAGGTGTCGGTCTGGTATTTCCAGTAGACCACCATGGACTGGGCATCTTCTTCGTTCTCAATGCAGTGACCGGCGGTGAGAAAGTAGGGCGTCAGATCGCCCGCCAGCGTGTTGAGCAGTTCGCCCGTGCAGACCAGGCTGTACTCCTCGCCCACGAAAGCCACCGCGCCCACGGCGTTCTTCATCGTCGCCCACGGCGGGTAGCAGGTGACGTCATTATGGCAGTCACCCTCGCGCGAATCCGGCAAGACCGTCAGCGGATCGCGGTACAAGTGTTGAACGGCGTCGATGGCGAACGGGAGGGACGCCGGCGCCGCCTCCAATGCGGCCGGCGTCCGATACTCCACGTACACCGTGTCGCCCGGCAGAATGGTGGACCAGAACAGGCCGGTGCCGAGGAAACCCGCACCGGTGAAAGGTCCGTCCACGCGGTCCGGGGATGCCGCTGAGATGAAGCGCAGCTCGCCCCCGGTGGGCAAGGCTCCGCCGGTCACGTGCAGGCGCAGGGCGACAGCCTGCTCGGATATCACCGCGAGGGTCCATAAATACCCGCCATCGGGCAGCGCGTTCCATTGGCCGTCGGCGACGGCGATTTCCACCGGTCGTCCGATGCCGATCCGCAACCGCTTGCACGGATCGGGATGCTCCAAGTCGTCCTGCAACAGAGCTTGAACGTCCACCGGTCCGAGCCGGACCTGGCGGGCGTAGGGTTCATTCTCCAACGGCAGGGTGAGGCTAAGCGGCGGCGCGCTCGCGCCGTCCGGCACGCCGCCGATCTCAGCAGCGGTGCTGTAGGTCTGGGCCGGCTGGGGGGGACACCCGGGGTCGTCGGTTTTCTCCTCCGACGCCGGCGCCCCAGCGGGGAAAGTAAGACCGGCGCACAACGCGGCGCTCAGAATGACGACAAGGCGCAGTTTGACCTGGTGATACACACGTGTCTCCGCGGTCCGCACCTGCAGACGCCGGCCGGCCCAACGAATCCTGGCTGGGATCAGAGCCCTACATCCTGCCTTCCCGTGTCTTCCATTCTCTTAAGAAGCGTCAACAAGCTCAAGACTTACTTCGCTAAAAAGGCCGGCAAGTTGCGAATCAGGAGGCGAGAGAGTTGGGGTTTTCGAGCGTAGCGTGTATATCATGCAGTGCCACCCTATGGTTTGCAGTGGCGCATTAGCAGGCGGAGCGAGAGCGACGCCGCGGTCCGTCGCCCATGACATGATCTTGAATAAGGAGAAGGTATGAAGATTCTGGTGACAGGGGGCGCCGGTTACGTGGGCAGTCACTGCGTGCGGGCGTTGTGTAACGTCGGTCACGAGGTGGTGGTGTACGATCACTTGCGCGCCGGCCATCGCGCGGCGGTAGACTCCCGGGCGAGCCTGGTCGAAGCCGATCTGGCGGACCTTCCTATGCTCGAACAGACGGTGAGCGGGGCCGGCTTCGACGCGGTGATGCACTTCGCCGCCTCGCTGGACGTCGGAGAATCGGTCAAACAGCCGTTGGCGTACTACGAGAACAATGTGGTCAACACCGTCCGGCTCTTGCGCATCATGCAACAACACGACGTTAAGAAGTTTGTTTTCAGCTCGACCTGCGCCACCTACGGCATCCCCGCGGCCGTGCCCATTACCGAAACCATGCCGCAGGCGCCGATCAATCCCTACGGTCATACCAAGCTGGCGATGGAGTGGGCCCTGCGCGATTCGAGCGTAGGGTGGGGGCTGGGGGCCTGTGCCCTGCGCTACTTCAATGCCGCCGGCGCCTCCGCCGACGCCACGCTGGGCGAAGATCACCACCCCGAGCTGCACCTGATCCCAATCGTGCTCCAGGCGGCCTTGGGGCAACGCGACCAGGTCCACGTCTACGGCACCGACTATCCGACGCGCGATGGGACGTGCGTCCGCGACTACATCCACGTCGAGGACCTGGCGTCGGCCCACCGCCTGGCGCTCGAGTCTCAGGAAACGGCTTGCTTTCGGTGCTTTAACGTGGGCACCGGCGTTGGCGTTACGGTGAACGAACTTATTGAAGCGGCCCGCACCGCAACCGGGCACCCCATCCCCGCGGCACCGGCCCCGCGCCGCCCCGGCGATCCTCCCGAACTCTACGCCGATCCCGCGGCGATCATGGGCGCGCTCGGCTGGCAGCCGGAGTACACCCGCATCGAAGACACCGTCCGCACGGCGTGGCGCTGGCACCGTTCACATCCGCGCGGTTTCGAGGACCGGTGACCTGGGCCAAGGCCGACTCCGCGCAAGCGGACGGCCTGCCCGGCCGCTTCGGCGACGATGTCGTCCGAGGGGTCACGCAGGCCGCCGCCCGGTCACTCACCCGCAGGCTCGTGCCGGTTACTTTTTCTGCTTCTCCGAAGACGGGGGCGCCTTCTTGGCTGCCGTCGCAGCCGGCTTCGCTTCGGTCTTCGGGGCGGCCTTCGTTTCTTTGGCCTGCTTAGCCGTGGTTGGGGTGGCCTTGCCATTCTCCTGGCACCCGCTCGTGACCATGAGGCAGGTACCCAATGCGAGGCCAACCACCATGACACTGCGAACCAACTTCGCCAACACTTGATTCTTCACCATGGGTCAGTCTCCTCCAAACGACCTGACTATTGCTTGTCAGAAGCGCTGGGCTTGGTCTCCTTGGCCGGGGCCGGAGCGGGCTTCGCTTCACCCTTGGGGGCTTCCGGCGCCTTCTTGGCGCAGCAGGGCTTCGTGCAGCCGGGCGGGCACTTTTCCTTGGCCCCAGTCGCCTTGCAACATTCCTTCGAGCATGACTTGTCCTGCTTGCAGGTGCTCGGGCAAGCCTTGCCATTCTCCTGGCACCCGGTGGTGAAGACCAGGCAACTGGCCAACACGAAGCAAGCCACCGTCGCGCCGCTGATCAACTTCGCCAACCATCGACTCTTCAACATGTCCTGAACTCCTCAAAACCTATCTCAATGCTACGGTCTCCGCAGACCGGGGTACGTTGTGGGTCGCATGACACCCAAGGCAGGAAACTGTAACCGCCATCGTCGTCTTTTGCTAGTCCAACATCTCACCGGTAGGTTCGGAGTTCAGCTTAAGCAGAAACCGCATGGGTCGCCGACCGCCGATCCAGACGGCCGTGGCGGATCGGCCTAAGCAGCATGAGTTATGAGACCTGAAACCGCTGCTGTGATGAGATTGGGAGTTCGCGGAAACGGAACTATATGCCAAATAAGAAGTTATGTTCTGTTGTCCTTGCTAGACGCCAGGAGACTCACAAGCGGCCCGACAATCCGCGGGCGGGGGGTGTCGAAGAGCGGCGCGAAGATCGCGCCAAATAAAGAATTCACCCCGATTTTTGCTTGCATTGTTCGGTGGTTCTGGTATCATGGAGGCGCTGGAAAGAGGCGTCACACCTTTTCACCACATCGCGTGTGGCCTCGATTCCTCCGGGAGGCAGAGAGTGAGGGGTTAGGTTCGGGGCGTAGCCCGAACGAGTTGCGTGCGCTGAACGCGATCTCTGTCCAAAGGAGGATGCAGAAATGAGGTACCTTGTAGTTCTGATGACAGTCGGCCTGATGGTCGGCACGGCGAACGCCACGGTAGTGGTCTCTGAATCATTCAGTCACCCGCTCGGCAACTTGGTGGGCCAGACGCCGGAAATCGGCGGTGTGTGGACGGCGCACAGCAGCCCCGGGCTGACACCGATCCAAGTGGTGGCGGACGGTCCGCCTATCGGCTCGCCCAACTCTGCTCAACTGGCCCAGGGCAGCGGATCGCGTGAGGATGCCAACACGCTGTTTGCCAACGGCGAGGTGGCGGGGCCCGGCGAGAAATTCTACGCCGGTTTCTGTGTCAAGGCGACGGGGACCGATCCGGTAGGGGCCGTCTACTTCGCGCACTTCAGCGACACGGGAACCTCCGTGTTTACCGCGCGCGTCGGGGTTGTTGACGCCACCGCGGACTATCGGTTCGCGATCTTCGCCAGCTCCACGGGGATTGCCGCAACATACCCGGTTGATTACCTGTTCGGTACGTGGCACCGGGTCGTAACTTCTTGGGAGTATAACACAGGTACGACCAAAATGTGGATCGATCCGGACCCCGCGTTGGCTGAAGATGATCCGCTTCAGGTGCCCAGTATCTCCGCGACGATCACCAATGATGCGAACCGGGCGATCATGGCCTACGCACTGCGGCAGGCCAGTGTTCCGACCGGTACCCAGCCCACGACGGAGACGCTTGACAATCTGGCGGTGGGCACGCTGTTCTCCGAGGTGGCCAGCGCCTGTATTCCTGAGCCGGCGACGCTGGGCTTGCTGATGATGGGTGGGTTGGCCGCGTTCCGCCGTCGGCGGTAAGACGGGTAGGCACGCTGGAGACGTGTGGGAGCGGCTTTCTAGCCGGTCAAGGACAGACAAGAAAGCTTTCCTGCACGTGCAGAGAATTCCAAGGGTCACAGGAGTACGCTTTGCGTGCTCCTGTGACCCTTTTTATATGCCGCGAGAGCCGTCAGCGCCCGCTTCGTGTTCGCCGCACTACGGACGAACGTCACCGGCGGTCGTCGCAGGTTCTCGATATGGCTCGCCCTGGCGGTAGAGTTCCAGCCGCCCGCCGATGGTGCGGGCCAAACCGTCGGCCCCGCCGAGGGAGGCCAAGGCGAGCGCCTTCTCGGCGGTGGTTACGGCCCGGTCGAATCGGCCCGCCGCCGCGTAGGCGGCGGCCAAGGTATCCAACACCCCGGCGTCCTGATACCGGGTCAGCGTGCATGCGCGTTCCGCCAGACGGACAGCCTCGTCCTCCCGGCGCACGTCAGGATCGGGGTGCGTCGCCAGAATCCAGGCAAGTGCATTGAGCGGCGGCAGCCACTCAGGCTTCAGCCGCACCGCTTCTCGAAAATGAATCGTTGCCTCCTCGAATTCTCCGGCGAGGGTCAGGGCTACGCCCAAACCATGGTACGCCTCGGCGTAGTCAGGCTTGCTTTGTAAGGCCTGATGATAGTGGCTGATCGCCTCCTCAAGCTTACCCTGCCGCTGAAGGGCGAGTCCGAGGTTGTAGTGGGCCTCCGCGTGCTCGGGCTGGACCGACAGCGCCCGACGAAGGTGGCGGATCGCTTCGTCGAGTTTTCCCTGGGAGGCCAGCACGCTGCCCAGGTTGCACAGCGCGTCGGTGTGGTCCGGGGCGATCTCCAAGGCCAGTCGAAAATGGCGGAGCGCCTCCTCAAGCCGGCCGCGTCCGACCAACAACGCACCCAAGTTGCTGTGTGCATCAACATAGTGAGGGTTGAGCCGCAGGGCTTGGTCAAAGTGGTCGATCGCCTCGTCGAACTGGCCCTGGGTCTGAAGCGTCTGGCCTAGACTGTAATGCGCGAGAGCATCGTCGGGGTCTAGCCGCAGCGCGTGCTGAAATTGGGCGATGGCTTCCCCAAGCCGACCTTGCCCCTGGAGCGCCAGACCCAGATGGTAGTGGGTATGGGCGTCGTTGGGATTGGTCTGCACGGCGTAGGTTAAGTAATCGACCGCCTCGTCCAGCCAACCGCGCAGTCGAAGCGCTACACCCAGATTATAAGAAGCTTCAGGATAGCCGGGGAGAAGTTGTAGTGCCCGACGAAAATGAGCGATGGCTTCGTCAAGCCGGCCCTGCGCTCCGAGCGCGTTGCCGAGATGATTGTGCGCCCCGGGCGCCTCCGGGGCGAGCTGCACCATGTGTTGCGCCAGACTCAGGGTGTTGCGCCAAGACACCAGGTAGCGCCGCGTAGCGCGACCCTCCGCCAGAAACAGGCACAGGACCAGGACGACCAGACCCAGCTTCGGCAACATGCGGGAGGAGGCGCCGGTATTCCACATCCGGCTCAAGCCCCAGGCGAGAATCATCAACACGCCCAGGGCGGGCACGTACACGTATTTGTCGGAGGCGGTGACCCAACTGTATTGAATCACCCCGAGTGTGGGAAGAATAGCCACGAAAAAGAGCAGCCCACCGGTCAACGGAGCCCGCGTGCGGCGCAGGGAAAACAGCAGGACCGCGACCAGCACACCCGTGCCGAGCAACCCCGCAAGGATTACCGGGTTCGTCGGCGACAGCGGCTCGGGAAGCGGATAGACGGACGTCAGGTTGGTCGGCCAAACGATCTTGCCCAGATAGAAGACGAGCAGGTGGCAAATGACCAGGGGAAGCTGCCACGGAGCGGCCGCGCTCGGGGCCAGGATTCCGGCGGTGCGGCTGTGGGAGACGAACGTGACCACCGCGAAGACGACGCCCACCGCCAAGAACGGCCCCTTCTCGACCACCGTCCGAAGCGCCAGCCGCCGCAACGGCCAGTAATCCAGGATCAGCAGAACCAATGGCAGCGGCCCGGCGGTGGGCTTGGACAGCAGGCCGAACACGTACGCCAGCAGCGCAGCCGCAAACCAACGCGGGCTTCCGCGGCGGGCGTAACGGACATAGGCGAGCAGACACCCGAGCGTGAAGAAGGCGGCCAATAGGGTTTTGCGTTCGCCCACCCAGGCCACCGGTTCCACGGTGAGCGGATGCACCCCGAACAGCAGACCGACCAGCGCCGCCGGAACAGGGTGACCGAACAGACTGTAGAGGAGCGCGACGATCAGAACGGTGTTGAGGACGTGCAGGGCCAGACTGGTGCGGTGAAACGCGCGCAGGTCGTCGGGGCGCCCCCCCATCGCGTAGTCCAGCATCAGCGAGATCATCGACAAAGGCAGGTAGTACCCGCGGACGGTGGACGGCTGGAGTACCTCGGCGAAAAACCGGCTGGCAGATGCCCAACTCGGGTTTCGCACCAGTCGGTTGTCGGTCAGAAATTGTTGGTCGTCCAGCGACAGCGCCTGGGCCGACAGGGCGGGCCAGTGGACCGCGGCGGTCAGCGCCCCGACGACGAGCATCAGGCCCAGCAGCAGAACGACGGGGTGGTGCGCCAGGCCGAGCCCGCTCCGAAGCGTGTTCCCCGGTTTCGGCGCGTCCTGCACCGCGCGGGGTGGGTGGGGCTCACGCTGGTCTGGGGCAGCAACCACCGCGTTGACCTTCCTGCTCAGCGAGCACGGCGACGAGGGCTTGGACGGTCTGCGCGGTGGCTCCCTGGTTTTCGAGAACCACCTGCCGGGCACGCCGTCCGAGTTGGTCGGCCAGGGTAGCATTCCGGACGACGCCGGTCACGGCCTCGGCGAGTTCCGCAGCCGAATGCACCACGCGGAGAGCGTCCGCGGCTCGGAGCGCATCCACGGGCATCTGGAAGTTATCCATGTGCGGACCGGCGATGACGGGCTTGCCCAGGGCGGCGACTTCCATCGGGTCCGATCCGCCCATCGGGACCAGGGACCGGCCGACAAAGACGACGCGGGCGAGGGTGTAGAACTTTCGCAGTTCCCCCATGCTGTCCCCCAGGAAAACGGACCTGGCGGCGACGGGTGAGGCGGGGGGCGCGCCGTCCGGGTGCGCGCTCCGTCGGACACACGCGAACCCGCGGCGGCGAATCAGGGCGGCAACTTCCTCGAAACGCTCGGGCTTGCGGGGGACCAGCACCAGGGACATGATGTTGTCACCATGGGCCAGCAGCCGGTCGTAGG
>JBGPAW010000092.1:0-10868 GCA_041480905.1 Phycisphaerae bacterium | reverse complement strand
GTCGGTGGTCGCAGACGTGCCGGTGGCATCGGTCAGGCGCACCCGGAAGCGCGTCGTGCTCACGACGCCCCGCACGCGGAAGCTCAGCAGGATGCCGTCGCTCAGGTCGCGTCCGCGATAGGCGTTTTGGCCATCAAGACGCGTCGTCCAGCCGGAATCGCAGGTCGTGTGATTGTAGATCAGCTTCAGGGCATTGCCGGCAAAGGTAGACGAGACCACCGATAATTGGTCACCACAACCGGCGTTCAGCATGGCCCGCGGGCCGAAGAACTGGTTCAGCGAGTTGGGCTCCCCGTCGAAATCGTCGATCATGATGACCGACACGCGTGGAGGAACCGCACGCGCCGACGCACCCGCGGCAAGCGCCACGCTTCCCGCGACGACCAGACACAGTATCTCGCGACCCACGTTTCGTCCGCCCATCGCCCCGCCCCTCACGTTTCGTATCCACCCGCGTCCCGCGGCTTCAGACCTGCGGAACGGAGGTCCGGGCCCGCATCGCGCCGTTCACCTCGGCGGGGGCACGGCATCCCGAAGTCATCGACTCCCCAGAGGCAATCCAACGGGCGTACCACCGCCCGCTGGCCTTCACCGTTCGTTTCATCGTCGCGTAGTCGCAACGCACCAGCCCGAGACGCTTGGAATAGCCGTGCGCCCACTCAAAGTTGTCCAGCAGCGACCAGACGAAGTAGCCGCGCACGTCCGCACCTTCCGCCACCGCCGCCTGCACGGCGGCAATATGGTCGCGCAGGTACGCGATGCGTTCGCGGTCGTCCACGAAGCCGGTCTCGTCCGGATGGTCGTCGAAGCATGCGCCGTTCTCGGTAATGTAGAGTGGCAGGCCCGGATAGCGCTGCGCCAGCCAATGCAGCAGGCCGCGCAGCCCGTCGGGCACGATCGGCCAGTCCATGGCGGTGCGCGCGTGGTCGGGATGGTGTACTTTCTCGTAGTCGAGCGGTCCGGCGCCCGGGGCGTCCCGAATCACCTCGCTCAGGTAGTAGTTCAAGGCGAGACCGTCCGTCGAACGCTTGAGCAGCGCGGAGTCCTCTGCCGTGAACTGCGGCAGCAGGTCGCCGAGCCGCGCGCGCATGATGGCAGGGTAGTCGCCGTAGTATGGGGGATCACCGAACCAGCCCCCCATCCCGACCATGGCCCGCTCGGCGGCCGCACGATCTGCCGCGGTGTCGGTGGCGGGGTAGTTGTACGCCATGTTCAGCGCGAAGCTGATCGCGCCCCGGGGGTGCCGCGAGGCGCGGTAACGGGCGACTGCATACGCGTGGGCCCGCAGGAGGTTGTGGCCGGCCTGATAGCCCCACGCCCGGTTGCGCGCCCCCGGGGCGTGGCCGCCGCAGAAATAACCCCCGTCCACGACGCACCACGGCTCGTTCAAGGTCAGCCAGTACCGCACGCGGTCGCCCAGCCGCTCGAACATCAGGCCTGCGTAATCGGCGAAGATCTTCGGCAGGTCTGGATGCAGCCAGCCGTTGAGCTCCATCTGGAGGGCGGCGGGGAGGTCCCAGTGATAAAGCGTAACGAACGGCTCGATGCCGGCGGCACAGAGCCCGTCGACCAGCCGATCGTAGAAGTCCAGCCCGGGCCGGTTCACCGGTCCGCGGCCTTGAGGCAGGACGCGTGGCCAACTGACGCTGAACCGATAGGCTTGCAGGTTGAGTTCGCGCATGAGCGCGAGGTCCTCGGGCCAGCGATGGTAGTGGTCGCACGCCACGTCGCCGGTGTCACCGTTGGCGGTCTTGCCGGGCGTGTGGCTGTAGACGTCCCAGATGCTGGGCCCGCGGCCATCGTCGGCCGCCGCACCTTCGATCTGGTACGCAGCGGTAACGGCTCCCCAGATGAATTCCTTTGAAAGCGCTTGCACGTCGATAGCCACCTCAAGAGCGGGTCATAGTGTCCCCCCGCTATCATACCAGGAAAAGGGGGTGGGGGCAGAAAAATCTGACGTCCGCGTTTTCTCCCCCGGGGACGGTCGCAACGCCCGCCATCGGAACCGCGCGCAGATCGCATAAAGTATTGTAAAATATAATTTTACGGTCAGCAAGACGATTACGCATGGCGCACCTTGCCAGCGGCGTTCTCAGGAGCCGGTTATTCAAACGAAAACCGGAAATGAAAGCGCTTGCAATGATTGACGCCGCGTGATAAACTACCTTTGTCCGTGAATCTCTCTCTCCTCGCGGGCAGGCTTTCTTGAGCACGCGCGTGCTCCCCCGTCCGCGGGCACGGCACAGTCTATCGGAGGAGATACTGTCATGCGAAGCGCTCTCTAAAAAACACTACTGTTTCTACTGGTTCTCGGCTTGGCGGTGCCGGCCGTGGCAAGTCCCGCCATCAACAGTGCCATCATGAACTTCCGGGTCTTCAACGACGATCCGGATTCCATCATCACGTTCAACAACAACTATCCAGCCTCGATGTTTATTAAGGACGATAAGCTGGACGGCGATGGCCTGCCGGGCGAATGGGCCAATCGCCACAACTTCCGGCTGTCCGAGAACGGATTCACGGCGGCGGTGTTCAACAACGCGGACGGCTTCGAGTTTTATACCGACGTGACCCTCAGCGGGCCGGCGAACTCGGAGGGCGGGATCAACGTGTCCCCGTGGTGGTCGCAGAACGTCGACGGGGTCTTCACCGCCATCACGGGTAATGGTGAGATCGCGGCGTTCGGCGGCCGGTTGCCGTTTTACAGCTTCAACAGCCACTCGCCCCCGGTAAACTACGTGAAGGGCGAGACCATCCGTATGGGGGTGATCTACGATCCGAACAGCCTGGCGCTGGCCGATCCGGCGACGATCGAATACATCGTGATCAAGAACAGCATCATGTACTCGAGCGGCGCGATGCCCTTCGACGAGGGCAACCCGGCCGAGGGGTACGGTTCGTGGGGCATGCTGAACGACGCCCGCGTCGGCGGGTACTTCCAGCCGCAGATCGTGGTGGGCGATCCGACGAACTGGGGACAGGTCGATTTCGGCAACCTCTTCTATGTTCCGGAGCCGACCAGCCTAGCCCTGCTGGGTCTGGTGGGCTTGAGCGTCCTGCGCAGACGGCGCTAACGGCAGTTCTGGCACCCGACGGCGGGTGGCCGGTGGACCAATCGAAACGGGCACGCAGGGCCCGCGCCCGGTCGGCGAGACCGAGGCCGGCCTTGCGTGCTCGCGGTCGGCAGAGTGGGGCAAGGAAGCGGGTGGCACCAGGATGCACGCGACAAGGCGGGTAGCGGGCATACCGGGGAACCGCGGCTTCACGCTGGTCGAACTGTTGGTCGTGGTCTCGATCATTGCGCTCTTGGTCGCAATCCTGCTTCCGTCATTACAGAAGGCCCGGGGGCAGGCGAAGGATGCCGTTTGTCGTTCGAACCTGCACCAACTCGCGATCTCGGTGCACTACTACGTAAACGAGAGTAGCGATCAGATCCCCTGGATCAAAGGCACGATTCAACCGCCGGGCACGACCCCGACCAACGCCCCCTTCTACCAGTACCACCAGATTCTGCACCTGCACAAGTACATCAAGTATTTGCCCATCTACCTCTGTCCAAGAGCCACCGAAGGAGGAATAGCGGGTCTGGGCGGGCCCCAAGGAGGCAAGAGCGTCAAAGATCGCGCACACTACCGAGAGGGGGAAACGATCGGTGGCGGACGCGTAATCGGGTACTATACGGTGCTCAAGGCCGATTCTCTGTTCCGGTCGAAGCGGGGCGAACTCTTCCCGGCGCTCAAACTCGACACTATACCGGGCACGACGGTCGAGTCCATCTACACGGAATACTGGTTCAACGACTGGAACGAAGGCGCCGGCGGCGGCACGATCCCGGGGATCAGCGGGAACAAATTGAGTCGGATTCCGCATGCCGACCGAGCGGTTCTCTTCATGGATGCGATCTTCTGGAATCCTCGGCACAACGGCTCGGACAATTTCGCGTTTCTGGACAGCCATGTCGAATCGATCCCGGTCTTGAAATACTTTGATTACGTTCATGGTTCCGACTATGCGAGCGCCACGGATCAGGACGCGTTCGGCAATTTGCCGCATTGGTGCTGGGGTCTGGGGAAGAACATCATCGGTCGTTAGCGAATCTCGGTGCGCCGGTCCGGGCCGGCCTCGCGAGGACAAGACTGGAGCGGTTTAAGGAAGGAAGTGTTATGACATCCCGAGGTAAAGTGGCGGTGGTTCTCATCGTGAGCCTGGGCCTGACGCCGGCGGCGTTGCTCGGCCGGCAGCTCGTCCTGAAGAACGGCAGTCTGGAGGCAGGACCAGGGGCAGGGGGGCCAAATCCGATGGTCCCGGCGAACTGGGTAGAGTTCGGCCCCACCGTGGAGCGTTCCTACGAGGCCAATCACACACCGGGTGGCGGCCACGCCCTAAAGGCGTTTTCGAGCGATCCGCAGGTGGGTGCGTACCAAGATGTTCCGGTCAGCCCCGGCGATTTGGTGACGACCAGTGCCAGTCTGTACACGCGGAGCACGGACCCGCTCACGGGAGACGCCAAGGCCTGGATCGCTTTGGAGTTCTACAAGTCGGACGGCACCACGCAGGTGCCCGGAGCTTTCTACCCCTTGGCCGTGCTCGACGCGAGTTCGCCGGCTGACATCTGGGTACCGGGATCGATATCCCACGCGGCGCCGGCCGAGTCGGCGTACGCACGGATGACGTGCGTGTGGACGTGGAACGGCAGCGCCACGGGGTCGGCATACTGGGACGATTGCTCGCTGACGGTGGGGATCGGACCCAATCTGCCCAATCTGCTCACCAACGGCGACTTCGAGACCGCGGGGGTCGGCGGGCATAACCCGGCGGGCATTGACGACTGGACGGGCTTCGAGGATCAGGACCAGTCCACCGACGTCGCCAAGGATGGGCTTAAGAGTGTGAAGGTCGGCGTCGAGGAACCGTACTCCGGGCTCGGGCAGGTGATGGCGGAGATGAATGCCGGCGATCACCTCTTCATGCAGTCCTGGGCCTACAACCCGTCCAGCGATCCGCTGGGCAGCAATTCAATCGTCGGTATCAAGCTGGAGTGGGTGGCCAACGGCACCGTGCCGCCACCGAAGCAAAACCTTGCCCTCGACCGGGACTCGCCGGCGGACACTTGGACGCTCGTGGAGATCAACACGAATGCGCCTGACCTGGCCACGGTGGCGCGGATCGTGATGATCTACGCGGCCGACACGTCAACGAACGGTTCGGTGTACTTCGACGGCGCGGAGGCGCATATAAATGGAGGCGACAACGTCCTCTGGAACGCCAGCTTCGAGGACGGCAGCGGGGGCGGCAATGGAATCGACTTCTGGACGGAGTTCAAAACGTCGGGAGTCTCCCAGTGTCAGAAGGAGTGCGATGTCCCATGGGAGTACTTGGGCACTGACTGCTCGGCCAAGGGCACCGGTGAGGCGGTCGCCGGCGTGTGGCAGGAGATTGACGTCGTCCCGGGCGACGCACTAAGCGTCCGGGCATACCTGTATACCCCGTCGGCCGGGCCCGAACCGAGGCTGCTGAAAGAGGCCAAGGCCGGTATCAAGGTTGAGTGGGCGATCGGCAGCGTGCCCACGTGGGTCGACATCTGCCGACCACCATCCACCTGCAGCAACTCCGTGCCTGCCAACAGTATGACTCCGGACACCTGGACCCCGCTGACGATCGACTACACCATGGCTCCCGGGAAGAACGCCAATGCCAAGTTCGTGAACCTGATCGAACGTGGCGGGGCGGCCAGCGGAAAGGTGTACTTCGACGCTTGCGAGGGCGTCATGCTGAACTGGTTTGACGGCGCGGACGCCGATGCGGACGATGACGAGGATCTGCGGGACTTCGCGGAATTTCAGCGCTGCTTCACGGGCGCAGTTTCCGGTCAGATGCGCTGGGGTTGCATCGTCTTTGATTCAAATAACGATGGCGACGTGGACCTGGCGGATTACGTGTTCTTCAAGGACCGGTTGACCGGCCCGTAGCAGGCCTTGCCTACGTCGCTGAACGAAGTTAGCTTGGGGCTTTGTGCCGCGGGTCAGCGGTGCGAAGCCCCCGGTTCTTTTGCCCGTCTGTTGGGTGCTGGAGGACGAAGATGGAAAACAACGAGTTTCTTAGAGATCAGTTCATGACCCTGCGCGAGGAGATCAAAAACAGCAAGGCCCGGCTGTTCTGGATTGTGGCCATCGGGTTGCTGGGCATACCGCTGTTGACCTATCTCGCGTCCAAAGGCGAGTTCTTCGTCTGGCTGCTTCTGCCGTACTCAGTGCTGGTGCTGATCGTGATGTTCCTAGCCGAACAGAGTTCCATGATGCGGGCCGGCCGGTTCATCCGCGAGCAGATCGAGATGCACCGCGGCCAGACGGTGGGTTGGGAGGGGTGGATCGAGTCGCGCCCGCAATTCCGCATGGTGGACAAGCACTTCGTGGCGTGTTTCGTGATCGTTTTCTTCCTGTACTACTTCGGAATGATCGGCTTGGCCGTCGATCTGATTCTGAAAAAGGAAGCCACTGACATGTCCGGCAACTGGACCTACTGGTACTGGCTGGGCGGAGCGGTGGTCACGTACGCCATCGGGGCCGTTTGGGCGTTCTCGACGCTCGTGCATCACTGGAAGTCTTCGGTGAGCACGTCGCCCAACAACGAGTGACGGCGGCGCTCAAGGCACGTAGTTGATGACGACGTTGGCGCGCGCGGACGGAAGCTCGATCTCGCGCCCGCGAAACGCGGTATGGGGGTGGTCGTCGATTGTGACGCTTTGGATCGGGCGGAGGTCTGGCGAGACGAAGACGAGCTTTGCCGGCGGCGGTGTGAGGTCGCTGCGCAGCTCCAGCACCATGCGTCCGGTATCGGCCGTGAGGGTGTACGACAGCAAGCCGTGCTCGGTCGGAAAGCGGTCTATCGCGACGCCCGGCGAAGTCTCGACCCACTCGTTCAGCACGCCGGCGGCCAGAACCAGTGCATCGTCGCGCTCGCGCTCATACACGAACATGCTGCGGACGGCGTTCAGGTAGTCGGAGCCGACCCAGGTGTGCGGCATATCGCCGATGAAGCGCGGAACCGCCGGATCGCGCCACACTACCTCAGCCCACTGGTTCCACGCCGGCGGGCTTTGGTCGCGGAAGAAGAACTTCAGCAGTTCGTGCGCCCGTTCGGGCCGTCCAAGGTACATGAAAGTTCCCACGAGCCGCACTTCGTAGGGCGTGTAGTTCTGCCACTCGCGCGCGCCGTCGCGCCGCTTCGTGAAGAACTCCCAGTAGCGGTCGAACGTGTTCGTCAGTTGCGGCTCCGGAATGGCGCCAAGCTGGCCACAAGGGAAGACCCCGATGGCCGTCGACGTGGCGTCGAAGTCGCCAAGCTCGACGCAGCCGGGGACGAAGTCGATCTTCTTGATCCTCATCGCCAGGCGCATCGAATCGTAGAGTGACGTCCGAAAGGCGTCGCGCAGCGCGGCGAAGCGCGCCTCGAGATCCGTGCGGCCCAGGATCTGCGCGATCGTGGTGGCGTCCGTCAACCCTTTGAGCACGAAGAAATCATCCCAGTACGAGTGCATGGGTTTGGCGGAGTAGCCCTCGTGACTGATGGACTCGGGGACCAAGCCGTAACAGGCGCGCATCTCGGGTGGGCCGTCGCGGTAAGCGTCGGTGAGACGTTGATTCCGGAGCGCTTCGAGGTAATCGACGGCAGCCGTAACGTGGGACAGGTGGCGCTCGAGGAAGTCCCGGTCGCGGGTGAAGCGGTAGCACTTCAGGAGCGCATAGATGAACTCGCCCGTGCTGTCGTGCTCCGGGACCGGGTCGGGCCCGCGGACATCAACGACGCAGGGCACCTTGCCGTTGGGGTACTGATGGCCGGCGAACCAGTCGAGAAACGCCTTGGCCTGTTCCGGATGTCCGGTGCACAAGAGTGCCGTGGACGTCAGGGCGCCGTCGCGCATCCAGCTTCGCTCGTAGCTGCGCGAGCCAGGCTGGATGGCGGGGCCGTCAGCGTTGATCAGGATGTAAGCTTGCGTCGTCCTGAACGTGTTGACAAGCTTGTCGGCCGCAGGCGGCAGGCGGATCTCGACACGGTTGAGTTCGCGGCACCATGCGTGCCGCACTTCCTTCAGCCACTCGTCGATCAGGACGTGCGCATCGGACTCCGACATGGGCCAAGCCGCTTCGTGCTCCAGCCGATCGAAGGGGACCGAAACGACGACCGTCTGGGTCGCACCGGGTTCAAGCTCGAAGGCGTATTGCAGCGCCGCGGAGGCGAAGCCGGCCGAATCGGTGACGCCCCGCGACGCGGGTAGCTTGCCGGCGGCCAGGAATTCGACGACCTCGCCGCCGGCGAAAGTGGAGGCCCCGAATGCCATCGGCACCGTCCAGGGCACGACGGACTTGTCCCCGTTCACGACCACGCGTTGCTTCTCAAACGCGATCGTGTGAATGGACGAGACTCCGCCCGTGATATTCAGCTCCTGCCAGGGCGGGAGTACCTGGAACGGCCGAATAGCCAACATCAGCGCGCCGGTCTGCTTCCGTTCGCTCGTGTTGCGCACGCGGTAGCGGGCGACCAACGTGGCCGGGCCGGCATCCCCGCGCGCGAACGCGGTGATCTCAAGCGTCAGGGCGTCCATCCGCCAGGAGACGGTCGGTATGGGTATATAGTCCTCCTCGAGACTCTGAGTGATCGTGGCGTCAGCCCAGGTGATGAGGCGCCCCGGGGCTTCCCCCTCCCGGATGAACGGCTCGATGCGGAAGCCGAGCTTGTCCACTTCCAGGGCCCCGTCGGTGTTCAGCAGGGCTTCCTTCGTGTCACCGGCCACCCCCACGACAGTCCAGGGGGTCTGCTGGTCGAGGTAGTAGCGCGGGTACAGGCCGGGGCGCGCGTCATGAGCGATTTCCCGAAACAGGCCGTTCGGAGTCTGGGCGAATTCCGGTCCTTTGATCTGAATGCTTCGCAGGCGCACCCCACGATTCCGGCTCGTAGCCGAAACATGTACTCGGACGCGCCGTGCCTCCGCCTCAGGCAGGGGGAGGTAATCCCGGCCGCCGTTGCCGTCATCGATTGAGGCTGCCGGAATCCGCTGGGCGCCGTCTTCCGAGAGCAGAACTTCGTAGGCGGTGGCGTAATCGTCGGGGGCCCACTCCATCACGAGTCCGCCGAACTCCCGGACTTGCCGGAAATCGATTTCCACCCAAGGGGCCGCATCTGTCGGTGCACTATGCCAGTCCAGCTTTCCTGCGGCGTCGAGCGGGAAGGGTCGGTCCGCATCGCCCTCCTGGACGGAGGACACACTTGCGAGTGGCGTGTGGGTGACTGGCTCCGGCGGAGGCAATTCCTCGAAGGTCAGTGTGTCGAGAAAGATCGAGCCCTTCCCGCCTGAACCCGCGGAGACGGCGAACTCGATAAAGCCGACCCGTTCGAGGGTCTTGCCCCCGGAGGGGCCCCAAGCAAACCGTAAATGCCGGGTCTTATACGCGATCGTCCGCCAATCTTTGGGGAACTGAAAACCGCGCTGGTTAACCCACCAGACGTTTTCACCGGCGGGGTCGACCAGCTTGAACTCCAGGTTGTTGTCGGGCCCCTCGCCGCGAATGGCGAAAGTAAACCGGTAGTTGGCCGGAAGCGGCAGGGCCAGCGGACGACGCAGGACGCAGAAGCCCGCGCCGCGTTGAAAGTCGAAGTCGAGCCGCAGGGCCTTGCCGGCTACGCCGTCGGCCGCAGCGCTCGTGGCGGTTACGCCGTCCGAGGCGATGACGGACCACGGTGCGATATCGTCGAAATCATCCAGCACGACCGGTGCGGCGGCCGCCGTCGCGGCGAGCAGCCAGACGGGCAGGCTCGGCCCGAGAATTCGGAGCCGCGGTCGCGTGCAGGCTGGAGCGTTGAATCGCGAGCGCCTGACAGGGGCGGATATCATGATGACCACTCACCTTTAGTGCGAGACAGCATGGGGATTCGGATCACGCGGGACCAGTGCATCACGGGTAGGCGCAACCCTCAATGTTAGGGTCGTGCTGCCCCATGGTACCACAAGAGGGCACGAAGGAACACCGGGAAAAACGCCGAGAAGCCGAAACGCCGACCGCAGCAAGGGAGGCGTGCTGCAGGCAGCCGTGTGTACCCTGGCACCGGGTCTCCCACACACGGTGAAGGCCAACCTCGCCCGATTCAGCTTACAGATTGAGGCCGGAACCTACGTTGCCCGTTGATGAAACGCTTCAGCAGGTGTTCACGGGGCCGTAAGCTCCACGACCGTGACGCGCTGGTTGGTCGGCAGATCGTGCAGCGTCTGGACACCGCCTGCCGACCAGCGGATAGTCAGATCGACCTGTTCGTCCGCGGCCGTGCCGAAGTGCACAACCATCGAATCCTGCCCGTACGTATGGAATCCGCCGTTCTGCTCGCGGTACTGGACGCCGGCGTCGGTGGTCAGCCAGAGCTTGGCTCCCATGGCATCCCGGTTGGAAACCGTGCCGACCAACCGGACTTCAAGCCAACGGTTCGAGCCGTCGTACTGGTTGACGAAGTATCGCGGGGGCCCGTTCTCGCGGGGCGGCGGTCCTTGCTCATGCGCGAGCACGAAATCGAGATCGCCGTCCACGTCAAAGTCGGCGACCCCCAGGCTCGTGACCACCGAGTGCAACTCGGACAGCAAGCCGGCCGTCGCGGTCACATCCACGAAACCGGCCCCCCGGTCGCGACGTTTTCGACACTCACGCAGGTGTAGGCGGGTGAACCCCGGGTATCCCCGGGGACTGGAGTTTGGCCCTTTCATAGTGATCGGGGGATGAAGCAGCGGTAACCCGCCGGTGACGGGGAACGAAGGGGCGAAAGGGCTGCGCCTTGACGGTTCTGGGCGGGGCTGGTATCTATGTTTATAACTAGATATCGAAAGG
>JBGPAW010000091.1:0-10929 GCA_041480905.1 Phycisphaerae bacterium | reverse complement strand
CCGAACCCCGGAAGGGGCGAAGCAAAGTCACGAATGACCGAAACGATGGACCGGACCTAACCACCGATTGGCTGGGCCTCACGAAACGAGGTACCGAAAAACGTCGGGACTACTCGCGCACTCCAAAACATTCTCAGGCTCGTAAGGGAGCGGAGGGGATGCGGTTGGGCAGAGAAACCGCGCCGCCAGCGCGAGCGAGCGGTTTCTTATAGTCCCCAGTCCCGAATCGCCCACCTTCGCCACGGTCGGTCATGTCGTCCTCAAAAAGTGCCCAATTTCATATAAACTCGGGCGCTACGGGAAATTGGGGGGTTCACAGGAGTGTAGGTGGGTCGGGCAGAGCATTGTGGCGGTTCCGGCAGGGGCGGAGGACAGTTCTCCCGCCCCTGCCGGGGCGGGTCGGCTTACGGGAACCTCGGCCCGTGTCATCTCGCCCCGCCGGCGTACAATAGGCGGCGCCTCGGACCGAGTCGAGTCGGCTGCGGGCAGGTACTTGGAGACCGTCCTTGCGCGTTATCGCCATCGTCAACCCGATCTCAGGCCGGCGCGACGTGTCCGGTGTCGTGCGGGCCGTCGCTGTGGAATTGGCCCGCGCGGGGTGCGAACTGCACGTCGCTACCATGCAGGGTCCCGAGGACGCCCAGCGCCTCGCCGCCCAGGCCCCCGACGACACCCGCGCGGTGCTTGCGGTGGGAGGCGACGGGACCGTCCGCGAAGTGGCCGCCGGCCTGCTGGGGCGCGACCTCCCCTTGGCCGTCATTCCCGCCGGCACCGAGAACATCGTGGCCCGCCACTTCCACCTGCCTACCGACCCTGCCCGGATCGCCGCCCTGGTCCTGCGGGGGACCGCCATCGCGCACGACGTGGGCCTGCTCAACGGGCGGGCTTTCCTGATCGTTGGCGGGATTGGATTCGACGCCGAAGTGGTCGAGCGTCTGGGCGCCGTCCGTAAAGGCCACATCGGCTATCGCACCTACGCCGGGCCGCTATGGCAGACCTTCTGGCAACATGAGTTTCCAGCGCTGACCGTCGAAGCGGATGGGCGGCTTCTATTCGAGGGACGCGGGATGGTTTTCGTCGGGGTGCAACCGCGGTACTCGTTGGGACTGCGCATCCTGGCCCACGCGGCGGCCGACGACGGTTACCTGGATGTATGCGTCTTTCCTTGTGCCGGTAAAAAGACACTCCTTGGTCATGCCTTCCGCGCCCTGCTTCGCCGCCACCTGGACCACGGCGGCGTGATCTACCGCAAGTGCCGGACGGTGCACGTAGCCTCCCCCGGGCGGGTGCCTCTGCAATGCGACGGCGACCCGGCGGGCGTGCTTCCCGCCCGGGTCGAAATCCGCCCCGCGGCGCTACGCTTGCTCGTGCCCCGCTAGCCCTCCGTTTAACGCTCAACTGGCGCGTTCGCCTGGGAGGGCGAGGCTCCTGCCGAGCCGAAACGGGACACCCCGGCTCGCCGGGAGGCTCGCCCTCCCCCGAACATGGAACCCAAAGGAAGATCAATGACCGAGTACCCGTCTGCTCGACTCCCCGTCACGGGGCGTGCCCGAAGGCGGCCTTGAGGATGCGGGCCTTGGCCGGCGAGGTCAGGTCGGCGAAGGCCCGGCGATAGTGCGAGGGTGGATAGACGCGGCTGAGCCAGCCCTCGACCTTGAGCTTGCCCGAGATGAGCAGGTCGAAGACCATTTCATAGGTGTGTCGGGGGGCATCGTTCCGTCGTTCGAGCTGGCGGCCGTAGGCGCCGAGCACGGTCAGTTCCGACATCCACAGCGACGTAGCATCGACAATGCTGATCTGCGTGGTACCCACCTCCACCACCGTGCCGCGGGCCCGAACGAAGTTCATGCAATCCGTCAGACTCCTGCCGGTGCCGACGCAGTCGTAGGCGACATCGAACCCGCCGATCATGGTCTGGTGGCCGAATAATGCGGGGATACGCCGTCCGCCCACGGCAGCGGCGACGCGCTCATAGCGTTCGGCCAAGGAGGCGCCGCGCGGTAGAAGGAGGACGTTATCGGCCCCGGCGGCGCGAACTGCCTCCGCTTGGTGGAGGTGTCGCACGAGGGCGGTCACCGGGCAACGGCAGTCGCAGGCGCGGAGGCAGGCGACGATCCCCAGTCCGATAATCCCGCCGCCGCCGACCACCACGCGCTCGGCGTCCTCGGGAACCCGTCGGAGGACCGCGTGGAGGGCACAGGCCAACGGGTCCACCAGCACGGCGGTCTCATCGCCGATACCCTCCGGCACGGCGTGCAGTTGCGAGTGGTGGGCGACGAAATACGGAGCCCAACTGCCGGAGGTAAAACTATTCATCCCCAGCATGGTGCCCACGGGCAGGCAGCCGCCGGTGACGTTCTCGCACAACGAAAAAAGCCCTCGGCTGCACGGCGGACAGGGCGGCGTCAGGCCCCGCACCACGCAGGAGATGGCCGGTTCCACGCACACCCGCCGGCCGACCTGCCAGCCGCGAACCGCGGCGCCGACGGTATCGACGACCGCCACGTTCTCGTGTCCGAGAACCATCGGGAAACTGGTGAGCGAGCGCAGCACGCTGGCGGGGTGGCTCCGCTGGAGGATCAAGCTCAAATCGGTGCCGCAGATTCCTCCCAGCACGGTGCGCAGGCGGACCCATTCCTCGGTGGGCAATGGGGGGATGGGAATATCGCGGTAGCGGAGGCCGGACAACCGCGACCAGTAGGTCCCGCGCCAGAATCGGCCCAGCACTTTGCAGGCGGCCCACCGCACCGGTTCCGGGTTGTAGACGAGTGCTTTCATGGTGCCATCCCATCATCCTATTCGCCTGCCCCAGGCGCGCTAACCCACCAGCAACGCAGCCTTTAGGGAGAATGACGAAAACTCCGGCTCAGCGACCTCACGTGTGTCTCCGCCGCGCCAGGACGTACCCGAATACGAATGCCACGGTGCTGCCGAGGGGGATTTCCCACGGCCACGCCACGGTCAGGTAGGTCGGATTCCCGTCCTTGTCCGGCGGCCCCGACCAGTAGCCCTGGTGATTCAGCCAGAGCATGAACGCCAGGCCCAGCAGGAGGAGGACGGTCTGTGCCCAAGCGGGCAGGACCCGTCGTACTTGGTCCGAGCGCGGCTGGCCGAGCTCGACGACGGCTTCCGCCACCTGCTGCCAGATCCAGACCAACAATATGATGCCGGCGAAGCTCCAGCACACCCAGTGGGTCCACGGCTGATGCCAGATCATCGCAAATACACACGTGCAGGACAGCGGCGCGGCGTACATGAATCCCCGGCTGTCGACGTTCAGTCGGAAGAAGGACAGGGCAAAGCCCGCCAGCAGGGCACCCAGGATGTACCCCGCCATCGCCAGACCGAGTTGGAGAATCGACTTATATTCTCGGGCGATGTAAACGGTCAGGTACGCCAGCAGCGCGAGCATGAGGCCCCAGAAGAGGACCATCAGGCGACTCACGAACACCGACCGCCGGTCTTCCGCGCTGGCCTCGGTCCTGCCCGCCAACTCCTCGACGTTGGCGGAGAACGATGCGGCCAGGCCCCGCCGCCGCAGTTGCCACCCGCGCAGGGGATGGTAGAGCGCGGTCATGCTCGTTTGGCTGACCGCGGTGAGCACGCCCATCATCGTGGAGATGGCGGCGGCGAACACCGCGGCGATGATCATGCCCTTCAGCCCGCGTGGCACGACCTCGACGACGAAGATCGGCAGAATGCGGTCCCCCGTCTTCTGGAAGAGCTCCAGAGCCTGGCCGGTCAGCGGGTGGCTCTGGTAGTAGGCGTACAAACCGACGCCGACCAGCGCGACCGTGATGGTCACGAGTTGGCTGACGCTGCTGGTAATCATGGCCCGGCGGGCGTCGCGCCCGTTCTTGCAGCAGAACATGCGCTGGGCCAGCGTCTGGTCGAGGCCGTAGGAGCCGACCCCGCCCCACGTGGCGGCGATCACCGCGGTCCACATGGTGAAGTCGCGCACCGGGCTGGTGCTCCAGTCGAAGAACGTGAACTTGCCCCACGCCCCGGACTCTTTCAGCGGCAGGTCGTACTGGGGGAAGCCGGACAGCTTGGCCTCCCAGCCGACGCGGAACATCTCGGCGAACCCGCCGGGCAGGGCGTAGGCGACGGTGCCCAAGGCCACCAGGGCGCCGATCGTAAAGCACCCGAAGAGCGCGACGTCCGTCCAGATGACCGTGCGCATGCCGCCCAGCAGGGTCCACCCGATCGAGACCACCGAGATGATGACGATGGCCCAAGCCAACTCGTTGAGTCCCAGGTGCCGGGCGAGCCAGACCAACTGGTCGTTGAGCACGACGACAATCACCTCGGAGGCCAGGTAGATGCGCGACGACTGCGCCAGCATGGCCTTGAGGACGAACAGCGCGGTGGTCAGCCCGCGGATCCGCCCCCCGAGCTGGTTGTGCATGTAGTCGAAGGGGCTGTAGATCTCGCGCTGGAAATAGGCCGGGACGAGGATGTAGCCAACGAGGATGCGCGCCAGCAGCGAGCCGAAGAGGCCGAGCTGAAGGTAGGTGAGGTTGCCGCCGGGTTGGAAGACCACCCAGGGCACGCTGACGAAGGTAAGGGCGCTGATTTCGGAGGCGATGATCGAGCCGCTCACGGCGTACCAGGGCAGCTTGCGGCCGCCGAGGAAGAAGTCGCGGATGGTGGCCTGGCGGCCGGCCATCTTCGCGCCGAGCCAACTCGTAAAGACCAGGTACCCGACCACCACCAGCCAATCGATCCAGGTGAATTGGGCACTGAAGGTCGCGTTGGCGAGTACGGTCATTCGTCCTCCGCATTGACGATTCGGCTCAGATGCCCTTCATGCCGGGCGAGCAGCCTTTCCGCCTCCGCGCGCACGACCCCGCGCCGGTGCATCACCACCGCGGTCTTCACGTGCCCGCCGGACCGCTCGAGCAAATCGCGCGCGTCCTGTCGCCCAAGACCGGTCAGCGTCTGAATCATCCGCGTGCCGCGTTCCACGAGTTTGCGGTTGGCCCGTGTGTTCACGTCCACCATCAAGTTCTCGTAGGTCTTGCCGATGCGCACCATACTAATGGTGGTGATCATATTTAGGACCATCTTGGTGGCGGTACCGGCTTTCAGGCGTGTGCTACCGGTGACGACCTCTGGCCCAACCAGCACGCGGATGCACACGTCCGCTTCCGCGGTAAACTGCTCTTGGGTGACGCAGGCGAAGAAGACCGTTTTGGCCCCCCGTTCCCGGGCCCGGCCCAGGGCTCCCTGCACGTATGGCGTGCTCCCACCGGTGCTGATGCCGAGGACGACATCCTTCTCGCCCACTTGTAAATCGTCTATCGCGGCGGCGGCGTGCTCGGGGTCATCCTCGGCCCCTTCGACCGCGCGCCGAAGAGCCTCCCATCCCCCGGCGATGACGCCTTGCACCATCGCCGGGTCGGAGAGAAACGTGGGGGGGCACTCCGCGGCGTCCAGTACGCCGAGCCGTCCGCTGGTGCCGGCGCCGACATAGATCAGCCGCCCGCTGGATTGGAAGGCCGCCACGACCAGCTCGATGGCCCGGCAAATCTCGTCCTTGGCGGCGGCTACGGCCCCCGTCACGGTGGCGTCCTCGGAATTCATCAGCGCGAAAACTTCGGCGATCGACATGCGGTCCAGGCGCATCGAGCGGGGGTTACGCAGTTCAGTTAGGAAATGACCGCGGTCCTGCACTGGCGACTCCTCTCCGCGCTTCGCCCACCGTGACCGACCACAAGCCCGGGCACGCACCCTGGAAAGCTGTCAACCAGTCTTGCAGAAGCAGGCGTCGGTTGCAACGGTCCGTAGCTGAAACCGGCCGGATCGGCTATACGTTGCCCTCCACCACGGCGACGATCCGCCGGCAGGCGAGAAGGAGCCTTCTAATGAAATTCGGCGGGATGATTAAGCCGTTTCTAATCCTGGTGATGCTGGGCGGTCTGGGAGGCTGCGCCGCCGTGCCGCAGCGGGAGCCCCTGGCGCCCGAACCCGAGCAGACCGCGGTACCTAAGCCCGATAGCGCAACCGATCCGATGGTCAGTGTGAACACCCTGCTGGAGGCCCCGCCGGACTTCGCGGTGGGCCGGATCGACAGCGACCGCTACCCCGTTCCGCCGTATGCCAGGTTCCTCACGGGCGTGAGAATCTGCCTGGATCCCGGTCACGGCGGCGACGCCGATCAACGCGGCTTCAAGCGCGGACCGACCGGCGTCCGCGAGGCGGAGGTAAACCTCCGCGTCGCCCAGGACTTGCGCGCTTTCCTCGTCCATATCGGGGCCGAGGTGCTGCTCACACGCGAAGAGGACACGAACGTGTCGCTCGCGGCCCGGGCCGGAATGGCGAACGACTGGGGCGCGGACCTGTTCATCTCCTGCCATCACAACGCCGTGGACAACAACCCGGAGGCCAATCACACCACGGTGTGGTATCACGATGGAGTGGACGACCGTCCGTCGAACCTGGACCTGGCCCGCTACCTCTGCCAGGGCTTGCTGGACGAACTGGCCTTACCGCAGATCACCGCGGTGCCGCTCAAGAGCGACCAGCTCATGTACCCGTCCGGCTTCGGCGTGCTACGGGAGGCCCGGGTGACGGCAGCCTTGTGCGAAAGCTCCTTCTTCACCAACCCGGAAGAGGAGCGGCGCCTGCGCGATCCGGAATACAACCTGCGCGAAGCCTACGGGCTTTTTCTCGGATTGGCCCGCTATGCCGCGGCCGGGCTGCCGCGTGCCCGTCTGGTCGCACCCGAGGACGGCGTGATCGCGGCCGGCACGCCGGAAGCGCTCGAATTCGAGCTTGATGACGGGCTCCGATCGCGCAAGTCCTGGGGCTTCGAGCGGCAGATGATCCTGACTGACTCGATCGTGGTGCGGCTCAACGGCAAGGTGGTTCCGCACACGTTCACTAACGAAGGCTACCGGCTGACCGTCGAGCTTCCGAGCGACCTTTCCCCCGGCCAACACCAAGTCAAGGTCCAATTCCAGAACCTGTTCAAGAACTCGGTGCTGAATCCGCATTTTGCAATCGAGGCACAGTAGGGGACGCTTCGTAAAAGGCGAACAGGGCCTGCTCATAATCACGCACGATGTAGCTGGCACCTTTCTTCGAAACTTTGTGTCCCTCGGCCTCCAGACGCCGCTTCTGTTCTCGGATTCCACCCGGGTATTTGGCGTTAAGCACGCCCTCGGATTTGAGCGTCCGCCAACTTCTCTCGCATTGTCTTCTTAGTCCTCTTGGTCTTCTCGGTCTTCTTGGTGTGCTTGGTCTTCATGGTCCCTTCAAAGCCTCCCTCTTGTGCGACGATCTCAGCCTTTCTCCTCTGCGATCCCGTTAAGTGTGTGCGGGCCCGAGCGCTTGGACGGCGGCCACGGCTGCCCCCAACGCCGGGGCGGCGCGGAGCCTGGACGCACAAATCAGTCCGGGCTTGAGCGCATTGCCCAGCAGATAGTGCCGCATTATCTCCACATCGTCGGAGGCAACAATATACGCCGTCAAGCAACTGTCCAGCTTGGCGCCGAAAACGCTGCGGAAGCGCGGGTCTGCGTAGATTTGCCCGAGCCGTTGCCCGATGACCACGCGATCCAAGAGCGTCCCACGATATTCGTGGGCTACCGTCAACGCTCGGTAGGCGTCGCCGCGATGGGGGGCCTCGCGTCGCCCGTTCTTGATCGTGTCGAGCCGCTCGAAAATCAGTTCCGCCAGGACCAGGGCCACCATGTCCATGCACGCCGTGGCCAGTGGTGCTCCCGCGGCCGCATCCACCTCGGGGAAGCGTGCCTCTCGGGTCACGTCGGTGCTCAGCAGGCGAGCGTAGCCCTCGTTCATCGACTTGGCCGAGACGAGCCTCTCGAAAGTCGGCCCCAAGGCGGACGGGATTTGCCACGATTTTTGAATCCAACCGCAAGCCTCGTCGAAGCGGACCAGCCGGCCGCGGAGCTTCAGCGCGTCGGCGATGCCCGTGCCGCACCCGACGTAGTAGGCGTTGTCCACGTCACGGAAGAGCCCTTGGGCGACATGAAGCTCACCGATGCCGCAGTAGTCTGCGTCGCTGCCCAGGGCCGCCACGGGCGCAACCAACTCCACGCCCATCTTCACGAGCTGGCGCTCGAAGCGGTCGAGGTAGTCGGGAATCCGCGGCCCATTGTTGATGATGCAGATGCCGCGGCCGTCAGGGGTCTTGAGGCCGGGCATGCCCATTCCCACGAGTGCTCGCCGCGCACCACAAGCCTGGATCACCTCGGCAACCGTCTCGGCAGCGGCTTGGACCCACAGGGCGCCTTGCTCTTCCTCGTGGGCGGACAGTTCGAGCCGGCTGGCGTCGCGCGGGGTGAGTTGCTCGGCGACGGGTAGGGGTGCAAAACCGGGCACCCGTTCGTACGTCCGGGAAGCAGCTTCGGCCCGCAGCTCAAACGAAGTGGGTCGCGCGGAATCATCGCAGGCGACGGCATGGGCCTTGGTCTCGGTGGCCCCGCCGTCCACCCCGATGAGCACACAGTCTAGCAGGTCAGGTGTCTCGCACATGACACTCGGTAGGGTGCGCGCCCGCGCACCACCCTGATGGGTCCGCGAGCGCGGACCCTACACATCCCCATTCATTCGTTTCCGCCGCCGCAGCGCCGCCAGGCGCATGGCGTCCTTGGCGTTATCATTCCGGTCGATGGCGGTCTGGTCGATGCCGTGGTCCGTGCCGCCGGAATGACGGATGACCTCATAAATCGGCTCCCACACCCGCCCGATGGTGTACCGCTCGGCGATACGATTCACCAGGTCATAGTCTTCGCCGTAGTTGCGGCAGGATGGGTGGTCATTCACGCCGAACCAGCCCACCTCGCGGATCACCTTGATGTGCGCGGAGCGCGGGGCCCCGGCCCCGTTGATCCGCAGCAGATTGTTCCGCCCGTTGTCGGCCGTCCACTCGTCGTGGGTGACCACGGGAATATCCTCGTTGGGCACGATCTCCCCGATCGTCTCGTCGAGCGTGGCCACCTCATACGAGCCGATGACCATGCCAACTGTCGGATCGGAGTCGTACACGGCGAGGAGTTTTTCGACCGCATCGGGCTTGAGCCGGTCGTCGGAGTCCAGTTGAACATAGAACTTGCCCCGCGCGGCGGACAGTCCGGCGTTCAGACACAGACCCAGGTTGTTGATGTCCACCACGATGAGACGCACCGGCGGGGCGTGCGGAGCGTAGAGATCGCCGCCCTCCACATAGCGACGTACCGCGGCGGCGGTGGGATCGTCGTCCCCGCCGTTCACCACAACGATCACTTCGACGTTGCGGATCGTCTGCCGCTGCACACTTTCGATGGCCCGACCAATGAACTGCGGACGGTGGTTCACAGGAATGACTACGCTGGCCAGGCAGTCCTCGAATCGGCGCCGTTCTTCCGCCGTGTAACGCACGGGTCGGACGAACGCGCCGGGGGACAGGTAGGCCCCAATCCGCTTGAGGTGCGCGGTGAGGACGTCTTCCATTTCGAGCTGGGATTCCCTGCCGGCCAGCAGGTAATCGAACACGTTGTGGGTCTTGGGCGGAGCGGCCACGACGTACAACGAGCCGGCGTAGCGGTTGGCGATGTGGGCCAGCGCGTACTTTTCCGAGACGCGCAGACGCAGATCGTAGAGGTCGGCCGCCTGATGTCTTTCGTTAAACCCGCCCAGTTCCCGCAACGCGGCGGTCGAATAAAGGATGGCTGACCCGAAGTCCACGGTGTCGCGGAGGCGCCCCTCGTGCCAGTCGAGCAGATGGACCTCGCGGCGAGTGCCGGTGGCGTCGATCAGCTCGTAATCGCCGTAGACCATGCCGACACCCTGGTAGCGCGTGGCGGCCATCACCATCGTCTGGACGGCGGAGCGGCGAAGTACGACCTGCTGGTCCGCGTTGAGGACGGCCAGGAAGTAATCGCCCGTGGACGTCTGGAGGGCGACATTGTACATCGCCGCCCGGTTCGCATAGCGGCCGGGCAGGTGTCGGATGCGGTGGAACTCGCGTAGGTTCGTCAGGTCGGCATCGAGCTGCGCCGTCGGTCCGCGGTCGTCGACCATGAGGACCTCCACCGCCGGATGGTCCTGCCCCAGCGCCGCGTGCAGGCTCTCGGCAAAGGCTGCCCGTCCATAGGGCAATCGGTCATTCCAGACCAACGCGATGGAAACTTTGACTTTCTCAAAGTCTGCGGGCATAAGGGGCATTGTAGTCGATCCGCGTGGCCTTGCGGAATCCCCCACCCCTTTCTGAGTCGGGTGGACCGAGTGTTCTGGCGCTATCCGCTGGTGTTCCAGCCATGAACGGCCGATTGCTGCGTCGCAAGGACGTGTTCTCCTGGTGCCTGTACGACTGGGCCAACTCGGCCTTCGTCACCAGCGTCGTGACGGTCGTGTTGCCGATCTACTTTCTGACCCTCACGCCCGCGGGCCAAGGTCCGGTGACCGTGACGCTGGGGGGCCTGACGCTTCACACCGACGGCGTGGCCTTATGGGCGTATCTCACCGGCTTCTACATGCTCGCCGCCGGACTGGCGGCCCCGATCCTGGGCGCGATCGCCGATCACTCGCGGAGCAAAAAGCGGTTTCTGGCCTTTTGCGTCCTGGTCGGCGCGCTGCTGACCTGCGGGCTGTCTTTCATTTCGGACGGACACTACCAACTTTGCGGGTTGCTTTACGTCGGGGCCGCTTTCCTGTGGACCTGCGGAAACCTGTTCTACGACGCCTTGCTGCCCGAGTTGGCGGCCGACGAGCGTGAGATGGACGCCATCTCCAGCGCCGGTTATGCCCTGGGATATCTTAATATGCCGCACTTTAGCATTGAAATATTTATTCCTTTGATTCTTCTTTCTTACGAACTATTTTTGGAAAAGCGAAACTTTAAACGATTTTTACTTTGCATTTTGGTAAATTTGTTAATTATTCTCCCCGGGATGCCCGAAGCAACTATCTTTGCTTTGCTAT
>JBGPAW010000090.1:0-10952 GCA_041480905.1 Phycisphaerae bacterium | reverse complement strand
GGCACCATGGTGGACGTGCGCTTCAACGTCGATGATCGCCTGGAGGTGCCCTTCGTCGAGAGCAAGGTGTACGAGTTCCTCTACCACGACGGCCGGAACTACGTCTTCATGGACACCGTGACCTTCGATCAGGTCCCGATCGACGCCGACCTGATCGGCGACGGCGTCAACTACCTCGTGCCCAACACCAAGGTGACCTGCGATATCTACGAGGAGAGGATCATCGGCGTCACCTTACCCCACACCCTCGAGCTGACCGTCCGCGAGACCCCCCCGGTGGTCAAGGGGGCGACGGCCACCAACCAGCCCAAGGAGGCCATTCTGGAGACGGGGGCCCGCGTGCGGGTCCCGGCGTTCATCGAGCCCGGCGAGCGCGTCCGCGTGGACACGCGTAGCGGCGAGTACCTCGAACGGGCGAAGGGATAGGGTGCGCGCCCGCGCACCCTGACACTTTCGTTCCAACCTCAGTCTCTGCGATGCACGATGTGGATGGTGATGGCTAACAGTTGCAGGAAGATCGCCAGGCCCAATCGCGGGATGGCCGCCACCTCGCGTCCGCTGAAGATGCCCACCACGCCCCACAGCGCCGCCACGATGGCCAACATTTGCATCAGCGCGCCGATCAGGCGGACCAGGGAGAAATCGTCCTGCTTTTCGCGGCGCTGCTGCCGGTCCAGTGCGTCCCGGATTTCGATGAGCAATTTACGATTGGTCTCCTCGGGGGAATCGGGGCGGGGTTCGGCGGAGATGTCCCGGTGTTGCTCCACGACGCGGGCGGCCTCCCAGAGCGAATCCACCACATGGTCCGGCTGGACGCCGCCATTGTACTGAACGGGGTCCGCGCTGACCAGGATGGTGCGGCACCGCGCGGCGGCGCCGGCTTCCACGTCGCTGCTCCGATCGCCGATCATCCAGGACCGCGACAGATCGATGTCCCGGTCGCGAGCTGCTTCGAGCAACATGCCCGGTTTGGGCTTGCGCAGGTCGCTGTCCCGGCGGTAGGCTTCGACCACCGCCTCCGCCCCGTCCAGATAGGGGCAATAGTAAACCCCCTCCACGGCGACTCCGTGCCCCGCCAACAACTCGCGGAGACGGTCGTGGACTTGCCCCAGTTGTTCCTCATCGAACCGCCCCCGGGCCACGCCCGACTGATTCGAGACGATGATGATCTGGTAGCCGCAGGCCCGCAGGCGTTGCAGGGCCTCCGCCGCCCGCGGCAGGAGCTGTACTTGCTCCGGACGTTCGATGAAACCGGGGTCGGCGATGAGCGTGTTATCGCGATCCACGAAGACGGCGCGCTGGCTCATGAGGACCTCCGCGCTCGAGTGCTTCGATCACCGCCTGCCGCAGCAGCGGCAGCAGGATTTCGTGGTGTCCGATGACTTCGTGCCCGCGCCCCGCCGCCACCGGACGGGTCACCACGTTGACCGCGGGACGGTAGTGCCGCACCATGTCCAAGTTGGCCGTGGTCATGCGCTCGAGGTCGGCCCCGAGATTGCGGGCCACCGCCACCGCTTTGAGAAATACCTCGGGCAGCACCACCGCCGACCCGACGTTGATCCACACGCCCCCGACGCCGGCTTCCCTCTTGGCTCCCAGGTCCGACACCACGCTGCAAATCGTGCGAAAGTCCCGCAGCGAGGCCCGCCCGATCTGGGCCCCGTCCGCCGAACCCGCCATGTGCACCGTGTCGGTCCCCAAAGCCACGTGGACGGTCACCGGGATACCGACCTGATACCCCGCCGCCAGGATGCTGTGCCGCAGATGGGGCGCGCCCTGCTCGACGAGCAGTCGCCCGACCGCCTCGCCCAGCCCCAGGTCGTCCCGATCAGCCAACCCGCTCGCCGCCGCGAAAAAGTCAAACGTCTCCCGCACCATGCCGAAGGAGCCATCCTTGATGCTGTCAGCCACTTCCTCGCTGGTCGCGCCGCCCGTGGCCAGTTCCACGTCGTGGATCGCGCCGGCCCCATTGCACGCCACCGCCTGGATGACGCCCCGCCGGATCAGGTCGATCACGATGGGCGAACATCCCACCTTGATAAGGTGGGCGCCCATGGCCAGCACCACCGGCCGGTCGTGGCGTCGGGCCTGAACGATCGCCTCGACCACCGCGCGAAACTCGCGCACCCCCAGGACGTCCGGCATCGACCCCAGCAGTTCCGCAGCCGAGGCCCCCGCGGCGGGCAGCCCGGCCAGTTCGCCCAGACCCATCTTGTGCACTCGCTGCGCGATCGAGTAGGTTCTCACTCCGCTCAGATCGATCGGTTGGTAGCGTTTGCTGGGCATCAGGAATCCTTGGGGGGCGAGCAGGCCAGCACCCGGTCAACGGCAGCGGCGACTATTCTATCGCTCTCGGGCGTCCAGTCGATGTCCACCACCACCACCACAATGGGCAAGGGGAAGCCGGACCAGAGTTGCGGGTCGAGCTTGACCAGATCTTTCTCGGTAGTCACGAGGTATTCCGCCTGGGGGAACCGCTTCGCGGCATCGACGAGTGTCTGATAGACGACACGATCATAGGGAGCGTGATCCGGTAGATTGAGACCGTAGACCAGGCGCGTGCCACTTGCTTCCTCCACGGTGCGTGAAAAGGCCTGGGGATTCCCGACGGCGGACACGCACAAGACCCTCCGGTTGCGGAGCCGTTCGAGCTCAGCACGTTCGCCACTCAGGGTCACCAGCCAGGTCGGCTGATGGCGGGAGCGGAGGATCGGCGCCCGCGCGTTGTGGCGTTGGAGGGTCGTGCCGATGGCGTCAAGTTGCTCTCCGGGAACCGCGTCGGTCCTGGTCAAGACGAGTAAATCGGCCCGGGCCAGCGCGCTGAGCGGTTCGCGCAGCAAGCCGCGCGGCAAGAGGTGGCCGTAGCCAAACGGACAGGTCGCGTCGATCGTGACGATATCCAGGTCGCGGTGAACGCGGCGATGTTGGAAGGCGTCGTCGAGGACGATCACGTCGGCCCCCTGAGCCACGACCTTCCGCCCGCCGGCAACGCGATCGGGGTCCGCCACGGTAATCACGGTGCCCCCACGCCGTTGCACGAGCCGCAGCTCGTCAGAGGTCTGATGCGGTCCCGCTCCATACCCGCGGGCGACCACGGCCGGGCGGCGGCCGAGAATTTGCAAACGCCGCACCAGCTCGATGACCAGCGGCGTCTTGCCCGTACCCCCGGTGGTGATGTTGCCCACGCTGATAACCGGAACCGGAAGTCGCTGGGCGCGGGAGGGGTCGGCGTCGTAGCGCCGGTTACGGACGTGGACGGCTACCCCGTAGGCCTGCGCCGCCAACCCCAGGCCGGCGCGCAACGGTCCCGCCCATGCCCCAGCTTCCCCCGAGATGATGCGGCGATACAGCGGCGCTCGGCTCATCGCAGGCTATTTCGTGACGACCACGGCGGCACAGCTCACGCCGGTCTGCGACTCCTCATGCACCGCCTGATGATACTTCAGCAGGCGAGCCTTCGCACCCGGCAGGGCGGTCAGCAGCGTGAAGATGCACCCGGCGCTGCAAATGCGCGTGGGATTGCCGCCTTCAGCCACGCAGGTCAGGAAGGCCTCCGCGCCGTCCCGCTCCAGGGCCTGCAAAACCTCCTGGTCCCGCCGGCGCACCTCGGGCAGGAAGGCGTCGTCCAGTTTGCGCCGGTCCCCGAAACGGGCCCCCACGTGGCTCAGGTCGGCCCCGGCGATCAGCAGGGTATCCCGATTGTCCAGGGGGATGCACTCGCTCAAGGCCCTGGCGAAGTCGCGGAGGTCCACGCCCTGCCCGTCCGAGGGGGCGGTGCCGGTCGGCCCGCAGGGGTCGGGGCAGAGGATGGGCACCAGGGTGAACCGCTCCGGCCCAAACAGATGCTGGCACCACAGGACCTGCAGCTCGACGGAATGCTCGCGCTGATGATCGAATTCAAAGCGGCGCAGGTCTCCGCAGCGCCCCTCGAGTTGTTCGATGAAGGCCACGTCGGTGCGGGTCGTGCCCAGCGGCGTGGCGAAGTCTTTCCCTGTCGTCACCACCGCGGTGGAGCGCCCGAAATGGTTCGTGCCCAGCACGATCACGCGCCCAGGCACCGGGCGATTCCGCAGCCGCGCATAGGCGGCCGCGTAGCACGGGGCCCCGCGCGGGTAATCCAGGTGCGGGGCGATCAGGCCCGCGGCGGGCATCTCGCCGTCGGCTCCCGCCTCGCCGGCCAGCACGATCTCGAACCACCGTCCGATGTCCGGGTCGATGCCCAACTCTCCGGCGCTGCGCATGGTCCGCGCCGGTGCCGCCCGGTACTCCTTCACCAGCCCTTGGTAGTAAGCCTCGAACGATTCGTCGTCCAGAAAGTACGCTTCGCGCAGATGGGAGACGATGGTGGCGAGCGTCTCGGGAGCGAGCGCCTGCCGGAACTGCCGGCCGAACGCCGCGCTGATCTCGCCCAAGGTATGCTCGCCGTCGAAGTAGTCCAGGACGAACACCACCGGCTCACTCACCGTGAGCGCCACGGGCGACAGACCGGCGGCATCGCACAGGGTGATCAACCCGCGGCTCCCTTCCGGGGCCGGATGGGCTTCGAGCGCCCGCAGCTTCGGACGCATGTCGGCCTCGAAAGTCATTCCCGCGCCCCCTCGTTCCCCGCGTTCATTCCGGGACCGTCCGCAACGCCTTGATCGCCGCCGTCGCCATGCGGTCGCACTCCTCGTTGGCCGCGTGGCCCGCGTGGCTGCGCACGTGCTCGAAGCTCACCTCGTGCCGCCCGCACAACTCCGCCAGCGTCCGCCACAGATCGACGTTTTTGACCGGGTGGGTGCTGCGCGGTCCGCGCCGCCAACCGTGCTCGATCCACTTGGGCACCCACTCACGCATCCCCCGGACCACGTATTGGCTGTCGCTGACCACCAGCACGCGGCTCCGCCGCTTGAGCGCCCGCAGCCCCTCGATCACCGCGGTGAGTTCCATGCGGTTGTTGGTGGTGTTCGCGACGCCCTCCGCCATTTTTTTGATCCGCTGCGTAGCCGGATGCGCCAGGATGCACGCCCACCCGCCCGGACCGGGATTACCGCTACAGGCCCCGTCGGTGTACAAGATCACCTCGTAATTGTTCTCCATAGGCACCAGGGCGGCTGAGTGAGTTCCGCTCTGCCCTCCACACGAACTAAGGGCCTGTGGGAGAAGCTTACCTGGCATCGCCCCTTGCGGGCGACGCCAAGGGGCCAGGGGTACTCCTCGCCACTATTCTAGCCGCTGACCACGCCTCTGGCCAAAACCCCACCAAACCGTGGACCGGCGTGGGGCTTGAGTCAGCCCCCGGCGCGAATAGAATAACCCCAGAGGCCCTTCGGGTCGGTCACGGTGGATAGAGTTCCTCGTTTCCAGGAGGTTGAGCATGCCCCAACGACGTGGCTTAACGGCCGGGATGCTGGTTCTAACTTGGGCTGTGGCCCTGTCCGGTTGTGGTGGCGGCAGGTACATGGTGGGTCAGATGGCCCCAGACTTCACCCTGCGGGACTTGAGTGGCCAGGATGTGTCCCTCTCCGACTTCAAGGGCCGGCCCGTGCTGCTCAGTTTCTGGGGGGCCGGGTGACCCCCCTGCCGTGCGGAGGCTCCGCACCTGACCGCCTTCCACAACCAATATGGCCCCCAAGGACTGGTCGTCCTGGCCGTCAATCAATGGAATGAGCCCAAAGCGGACCTGGCTCGCTTTGTGAAGGACAAGCAGTTGTCCCACCGCGTGTTGCTCGAAGGCGGCGCCGTCGGCACCCAGAAATACGGCGTGAAGGGGGTGCCGGCCAACTTCTGGATCAACAAGCAGGGCAAGATCGTGCATCAGTCCACCGACTTCCGCGAGCGCGAAGTCAAAAAGATGGAGCAGTGGATCGCGGAGATCCTGTAGCGGCACACCCACGTCTCAACGATCTATGGCTGTTCACCATGAGCTTCATTGCAGAATATTGGCAAGCCGTGGGTAACCGAGTAGAGTACGGCCCCAAGCCCTAGTGGGGCGACAGAATCGGGTCTTTTCGGAAGCTCGTTCTGCCATCCTACGGGGCTGGAGCGGTCAAAGGTGACGGCAACCCAGGGCCGGCGCTCTGGGTTATATCCTGCTGCCCCGGATGGGGCTGAAGACGTACTGCACGGCAGTGGAGATGTGGATCATGATGGAAATGTTGGCAGAGAGTACGATGCTTCTCGGGGAGAAAGGTCTGATGGCAGTCGGCGCCGGGCTGGGCGCCGGGCTGACCACCATTGGCGCCGCCAAAGGAATCGGGCACCTGGCCGGGAACGCGGTGGAGTCGATCGCCCGACAGCCGGAGGTGGGCGGGCGGGTGTTCACGTCGATGATCATCGCCGCGGCGCTGATCGAGGGATTCACCTTCTTCGCCCTGGTGATCTGCAACGGGATTGTCGGCGAGATCGGCAAGATCGCCGGGGGCTAGAACCGAGGCAACCGACCATGCGAACCACGATTCTACGGGTCGCGCTGGGTATAGCCGTCACGGTCATGGCGGGAGCGGCCTGCGCCGCGCCGGACGCCAGCCATGACGGTACAGCGGCGGGCGGACACGCCGCCGGGGCAGCGCCAAGCGAGTCCGAGAAGCCACCGCTGCTCAGCTTCGACCCGGGCATGGCGGTCTGGTCGATCATCGTTTTCGTCCTGCTGCTGCTGGTCCTGAGAGCCTTCGCCTGGAAGCCCATCCTGCAAGCCTTGCAGCAACGCGAGGCGTTTATCCGCGACGCACTGGACCAGGCCAAGAAGGACCGCCAAGAAGCGGAGCGGAACCTGAAAAAGCACGCGGCGGAACTCAAACGAGCTCGCGACGAGGCTGAGGCTATTGTTGCCGGGGGCCGCCGGGATGCGGAAGTCGTGCGGCTCAAAATCAAGGAGGAAGCCGAGAACGAAGCCGAGGCGATTCTCGAACGGGCCAAACGCGACATCGACCTCGCCCGCACCACCGCCATCAAGGAGATCTACGAAGTCGGGGCGGAGTTGGCCACGCGCGCCGCCGGCAAAATACTCCGGCGGGAAGTAGACGCCAAAGAGCACGAGCGGCTGATCGCCGAGTCCATCGAGGAGCTCGCCGGACGCAAGAATTAGGCTTACCGCGGAGCACGCGAGCTGACTTCTTATGGCGACCGTAAACGACACGGCCATCGCGATCGCGGATGAATACGTCGAGGCGGCCCTGACGCTCGCGGAACGGGCCGGCGTCGCCGACGCCTTTCTGACTGAACTCGGTGACTTCGTCGCGTACCTCCGCGCGGACGAGGCCTTTGCCAAGTTCATGGAAAGCCCGGTCATCGACGCTGAGGTTCGGCGCGACGTACTCGAGCGGACCCTCCGCGGCAAAATGAGCGACCTGGTGCTGAATACCGTCCTGGTGCTCAATGGCAAAGGCCGGTCCGACTTGATCCCGTTGTTCCACGAACGCTTCCGGCTGGCTCTCGAAGAGCAGCGCCACGAGGTGGACGTTCTGGTGACGACGGCCCATCCGCTGACGGCGGAGTTGCGGGTCCGTTTGACCCAAATCCTGGCGGAGCACACCGGCCGCCAACCGGTCCTCATCGAAAAGGTGGACCCGACCCTCCTTGCCGGCGTGAAAGTGCAGATCGAGGATGAGCTTCTGGACCACTCGGCGGTGAACCACTTGCGGCGCATGCGGCACGCGTTCCTGGAACGTGCGTCGCACGAACTCCACGCGGGCCGGCGGCCCTTCGAGGAAGGGCGAACCGGAAGAGGTAAGCGCACATGAAATTCAAAGTCGAGGAGATCGCCTCCGTCCTCCGGCAGGAGATCGAGAATTACCGCACCGAGATCGACGTGGCCGAGGTCGGCCGGGTGCTCGAGGTCGGCGACGGCGTGGCCCGGCTCTACGGACTGCGGAACGCCATGGCCAGCGAGATGCTCGAGTTCGAGGACGGCGCCATCGGTCAGGTGTTCAACCTGGAGGAGAACTCGGTCGGCGCGGTCATCCTGGGCGACTATCTGGGCATTAAGGCGGGCGACACGGTCCGGCGGACCGGACAGTTGCTGAGCGTGCCGTGCGGCGAGGCCCTGCTCGGGCGCGTGGTCAATCCCCTCGGGCAGCCGCTCGACGGTAAAGGCGCCATCGAGACCCCGCATCGGCGACCGCTGGAATCGCGGGCCCGCGGCATCGCCGAGCGGCAACCGGTCAACCAGCCGCTCCAGACCGGCATCAAGGCCATCGACAGCATGATCCCCATCGGACGCGGACAGCGCGAGTTGATCATCGGCGACCGCAAGACCGGCAAGACGGCCATTTGCGTGGACACGATCATCAACCAGAAAAACACCGACGTCATCTGCGTCTACGTGGCGATCGGGCAGAAGGAATCGACCGTGGCGGGCGTAGTCGAGTCGCTCCGCGAACACCACGCCATGGATTACACCATCGTGGTCAACGCCAGCAGCTCCAACGCCGCGCCGCTGCAATACATCGCCCCGTATGCCGGCTGCGCCATGGCTGAGTACTTCATGTACGAGCAGGGCCGGCACACCCTGGTGATTTACGACGACCTGACCAAGCAGGCCGCCTCCTACCGCCAGCTCTCCCTGCTGTTGCGGCGCCCGCCGGGGCGGGAGGCCTATCCCGGCGACGTGTTCTACCTGCACAGCCGCCTGCTCGAGCGGGCCTGCAAGATGGCTGAGCACCGTTTCATCGTGAGGAAGGGCGCCCCGGCCGACGCCCGTACCGGGGTCAACGACAAAGTGTACATCGGCGTCCCCGGGATTCACCAGGTTAAGGAGGACCTCAAGAAGCTCGGCGAGACCGACCATGAGGTTCGCCTCGATCCCCAATCCGGCGGGAGCCTGACGGCCCTGCCGGTCATCGAAACGCTGGAAGGCGAGGTGTCGGCCTACATTCCCACCAACGTGATCTCGATCACCGACGGACAGATATACCTGGAACCGGACTTGTTCTTCGCGGGAGTGCGGCCGGCGGTCAACGTCGGCATCAGCGTGTCGCGGGTGGGCGGCAACGCCCAGATCAAGGCCATGAAGAAGGTGGCCGGCACGCTGCGGCTGGACTTGGCCGCCTTCCGCGAACTGGAGGCCTTCGCTCAACTGGGCACGGAACTGGATGCCACCACCCAACGGCAGCTCGACCGCGGTGAGGCCATGGTCGAGTTGCTCAAGCAGGCGCAGTACACGCCGTACGACGTGGCCGACCAGGTCATCAGTATCTTCGCCGGCACCACGGGCCTGCTCGACAAGCTCGACCGCCACCGCATCGCCGAGTTCGAGCAAAGGCTGCTCAGCCATATTCGCGACGAAATCCCCGAGGTACGCGAGGAACTGAAAACCAAGGCGGATCTGAGCGACGCCTTGCGGGACAAGCTCAAGAAGATCATCACCGACTTCCAGGCCCGTTTCGCGCAAGATCGTGCCGGATGATTTACCGTAGAAGGCGCGGGAGAGCGTGATGGCTAGCGCACGGATCCTCGTAAAACGCCGCAAGTCGGTCCGCAACATCCGCAAGATCACGCGGACTATGCAGCTCATCGCCACCGCGCGGTTCCAGGCGGCGTTTCACCGGGCCACCGCCACCAGGCCCTATACCGAGAAGATCACCGACCTGGTCGCCAAGCTTAGCCAACACGCCGGAGACGTCGAACACCCGTTGCTGCGGACCAACGCCGGGGCGGGCAAGTCGGCCCTCCTGGTGCTGACCTCCAACCGGGGTCTGTGCGGCGGATATAACGCGAGCGTGCTCCGGGCCGCGATGCAGCACCTCGACGCCCGCAAGAAGGCGGGCGAGACCGTCGACGTCCACATGGTCGGCAAGAAGGGGGCGGCCTACTTCAGATTCCTCGGCGTGACCCTGGTGTCCCGGCAACCGAGCATGGAGGACCGTCCGCGCTTTGAGGAAGTGGATCGCATCGCCCAAGGGTTCATCGGGCAATATGAGCGGCGGGAGATGGACGCGGTCCACGTGGCTTACATGAAGTTCATCTCCGCCGGACGGCAGCGCCCCGAAGTGATGCCCCTGCTGCCGCTGGCGCGGCGCACGGAGCCGGCCGAGGAATTTGCCGCCGCGGTCCGGGAGGAAGCCGTCCAATACGATTTCTCCCCCGAGCCGGCGGTGCTCTTGGCCGAGCTTCTGCCGGCGGCGGTAAAGGTGCGGCTGTTCCAATGCTTCATCGACGCCGCGGTCAGCGAGCAAATCGCCCGCATGGTGGCGATGAAGGCGGCGACCGACGCCGCGGGTGACATGATTAAGCTGCTGAGCCGGCAGTACAACCGAGCCCGGCAGACCAAGATCACCCTGGAATTGCTGGACATCGTCGGCGGCGCGGAGGCCCTCAAATGAAGAATGGAGAACGGAGAATGGAGAATGAAGAATTGCGAACGAAGGTCTGCGGAGAAAGAATGGGGTTGGAACCGATCCAGAATAGAGGCTCGCGTTCTGTGGGATTCCGCGTGCGCCGTTCTTCTTTCTCCATTCTTCATTCTCCATTCTCCATTTTTCTTGGCGCCTTAGTGTCTTCGTGGCAGGGAGTTGACTCAGATGTCAGAGGATAACGGCAAAAACGTGGGTCGTGTGGTGCAGGTCATCGGTTCGACGCTCGATGCCGAGTTCGCCGAGGACCAGCTTCCGCCCCTGTATCACGCCCTGACCGTCGAGGTGGAACGGAAGGTGCTGGGACGCACGGAAAAGGCCACCTTGTGGTGCGAAGTGGCCGCCCATTTGGGCGGGGGCAAGGTCCGCGCCGTGGCCCTGGGCAACACGGACGGTCTCGTGCGGGGCGCGCCGATCACTGACACCGGCGCGCCGGTCACGGTCCCGGTCGGGCCGCAGACCCTGGGACGCGTGTTCAATCTGGTGGGCGAACCGATCGACGGGCTCGGTCCGATAACCGTGGAGGAGCGGCGCCCGATTCACCATCCGCCACCCGCCTTCGACCAGATCGTGCCCAAAACCGAGATGTTCGAGACCGGCATCAAGGTCATCGACCTGCTC
>JBGPAW010000089.1:0-10969 GCA_041480905.1 Phycisphaerae bacterium | reverse complement strand
GCGCTGCTCGGCCTCGGCGGCGAGGGCCCCCTCCGCGCGCTCGCGCTCGCGGCTCTGTTGCTGCTCGGCGGCGACGGCCCGTTGCCGGGCGCGGTCGGCGGAGACGTACAGCGAAGTGCTGACCACGAGTCCAGCGACGAGCACGAGAAACGTCGCCGCCACGCCGCCCACCAGCGCTTTATTCCGTTTGGCGAATTTGCCAAGCTGGTATATCGCACTCGGTGGCCGGGCCGCGATCGGTTCATCGTGGAGGTAGCGGCGGATGTCCGCCGCCAGGGCCCCGGCGGAGGCATAGCGGCGGTCCTTGTCCTTCTCTAACGCCTTACCGACGATCGTCTCCACGTCCCCGCGCAGCGTCTTGTTGACGCTGCTCAAGCGGGCGGGCTCTTCCTCGCGGATGACCCGCAGCGCTTCGAGGACCGTCTTCCTTTGCAGGTCGTACGGCAACTGCCCCACCAGCAGTTCGTAGAGCACGACGCCCAGCGCGTACACGTCGGAGCGCGTGTCGAGCTGGTCGGGGTCGCCGGAAGCCTGCTCGGGCGACATGTACGGCAGGGTGCCGATGAGCCGGCCGATCTCCGTGTGCAGCGTGGAGGTCTGCAAGTCGCTGTCCGTGGCGCGGGCCACGCCGAAGTCGAGAATCTTCGGCTGCCCGTCGTCCGGGACGAGGATGTTGCCAGGTTTGAGATCGCGGTGAATCACGCCTTTCTGGTGGGCGTGCTGGACCGCGTCGGCGACCTGGGCGAGCAGGGCCATCCGCTCGCGCGTCCCGAAATGCCGGTCCCGGGCATACTCGTCGAGCCTCCGCCCGCGGACGAACTCCATGGCGAAATAGGGCTGGGGGCCGGCCTGGCCCTCACCCCATCCCTCTCCCGGAGGGGGAGAGGGGGTGTGCGTGCCGGCTTCGTAGATCTGGGCGATACCCGGGTGTTGGAGGCGGCCGAGCACCTGGGATTCGTGCTCGAAGCGGCGGAGCGAATCCCGCGAGGCGAAGCCGGGTTTGATGACCTTGAGCGCCACGACCCGCCGGGGCTTGTCCTGCTCGGCCTCATAGACCACGCCCATTCCGCCCTCGCCCAGCTTGCGGAGGATGCGGTAGCGTCCGATCTGCTGCGGCTGGGCGACTGCCGGTCCGCACAGACCGACGGTGTCGGGGGCCTGGCCGCGCCGCGGTGGGCCCACATCGTTCGCTGCTGTTGAGGTTGACTCACCGGCTTTGGCCGCCGGGTCGGCCGGCGATGGGCTGGCGTCACCAGGATTGCGGATCGTGTCTTCGGACATGGGAGCCCTCACTTATGCGAAACAGGACTGGGTCGGATATGGCCCTTATGATAGCCGGTGCCAAGGTTTGCGTCATTCCGCACCAGCCGCTGTTCATCCCGCATTCGGCGAGCTTGGGCACCGGCGGTGTAAAGCTTCGACTACGCCCAAGGCACATCTTGACGGCTGGCGAAAACGTGACATATTTCATGACCGGTTTTTGGGGCGCGGAACGTCACCCAGCCTTAGCGTCGCCCACAAGGGGCGACGCTACATGAGGTTTTAACACACGTTCTAATTCATGCAGTCCGCGATAGTTAGAAGAAGGAGCCTGCGATGGCGGACGTGATGATCAAAGCCGAGAAGCTGACCAAGTACTTCGGTTCGCTGGCAGCGGTGCAGGACGTGTCCTTCGAGATCGCTCGCGGGCAGGTGGTGACTTTCCTGGGCCCCAACGGGGCGGGCAAAAGCACGGCCATGCGTATTCTGACCGGCTTCATCGCCCCCAGCCACGGACGGGCGGAGATTGCCGGGATCGACGTGGCCACCCGGCGGATCGAAGCGGCGGCCAAGATCGGCTATCTGCCGGAGAACGGTCCGCTCTATCTGGACATGACGCCCCTGGCCTTGCTCAAGTTTTTCGGCAGCGCCCGCGGGCTCGACCCCGACCGCCTGGCGAATCGCATCAAGAAGGTGATCAAGCTGTGCGCCTTGGCGGGCGTCGTGGAGAAGCCGATCTCCAAGCTCTCCAAGGGCTATCGCCAGCGGGTGGGCATGGCCCAGTGCCTCCTGCACGAGCCGGAGGTCCTGATTCTCGACGAGCCGACCGCGGGGTTGGACCCCAACCAGATTCACGAAGTCCGCGGCCTGATCCGGGAATTAGGGAAATCCAACACGATCTTTCTCTCGACGCACATTCTGCAGGAGGTCGAGGCCGTGGCCGACCGGGTGATCTTCATCCATGAGGGTCGGATCGTTTTCGACGGATCGATCAGCGAATTTCGCTCGGGGAGCCGCTCGCTGGACGAGCGGTTCCGGCAACTGACGGCGGCGTGAGCCGATTGCGGATTGTGGATTTCGGATTGCGGATTGAGCTTCGGACTCGGGATTCGCGGCACGGGACTTTGAACTTTGAACTCGGAACTCGGAACTAAGGACATGCCGACACATGCACGCGTGATTTGGGCGGTGTTCAAACGGAACTTCGCCAGCTACTTCATCAACCCGACGGGTTACGTGTTCATCACCGTGTTCATTCTGCTCGGGGCCATGGTGGCGTTCTGGCAAAGCGCCTTCTTCATGAACAATCTGGCCAATCTCGACCAGTTGAACGCCTACTTCCCTTTGCTGCTGCTGTTTTTCATCCCGGCGCTGACCATGAACGTCTGGGCCGAGGAACGCAAGCAGGGCACGGACGAATTACTCTTCACGCTGCCCGGACGCGACGGGGACATCGTGCTGGGCAAGTACCTGGCCGCCCTGGGCATCTACACGGTGGCCATCCTGTTTTCGCTCAGCCACCTGTTCATCCTGGCCTGGCTGGGCGATCCGGACGTAGGGCTGATCTGCGCCACCTATTTCGGTTACTGGCTGGTGGGGGCGGCCCTGGTCGCGGTGGGCATGGTGGCGTCGCTGCTGACGGCCAACGCGACGGTGGCCTTCATCATCGGGGCGGTGTTCTGCGGAGTGTTCGTGTTTTTGAACAACGTCGAGCTGCTTTTCGGCGGGCGTCTGGCGGATACGATGGCCGCCCTGGGGTTGGTGCCGCGTTTTCGCCACTTCGGCGACGGGTTGATCCCCCTGGCCGCGGTGCTGTACTTCGTCTTTCTCGCGGTGGTCATGCTGTACGCCAACGTGGCGCTGCTCAGCCGGCGCCACTACACGGGCGGCGAAGGGTCGGCGGCCCATTCCGGGCATTGGGTGGTGCGCAGCGCGGCGCTGGCCGCCATCGGGGTGAGTTTGTGCGTCCTGGTCGGGCGTCTGGGGCTCAGCGCGGACGCCACGGCTGAAAAGCTCCACACCCTGCAACCGCAGACCGTCGCCCTGCTCAAGGGCATCCCGGCGGACCGTCCCGTCTTCATCCAGGCGTTCTTCAGCAAGGAGGTGCCCGAGGCCCTGGTCCAGACGCGGAAAGACCTGCTCAATCTGCTGCACAAGTTCGACGAGGTGGGAGGCGGGCGGATCAAGCTGGCCGTTCACGACACCGAGCCGTTCACCGAGACCGCCGCCCTCGCGGCCGACAACTATAAGATCACCCCGCAGAAAGTCATGGCGGTGGCCGCTAGCCAGCGCTCCGCGGTGGACGTGTTCCTCGGTCTGGTGTTCACCTCCGGGCCGGAGGAGTTCGTCATCCCGTTTTTCCATCGCGGGCTGCCCGTGGAATACGAGCTGGCCCGCTCGGTGCGGGTGGTCAGCCAGACGCAGCGCAAGAAGCTGGGCGTACTGGCCACCGATGCCAAGTTGTTCGGGGGTTTCGATTTCGACAACATGACCAACGCGCCCGACTGGTCCATCGTCGAGGAGCTGCGTAAGCAATACAACGTGGAACAGGTGACGCCCGAGGGGCCGTATCCGACCGACCTCGACGCCCTCCTGGCCGTAATGCCCTCCACGTTGACCCAGCCGGAGATGGACAAGCTCAAGGAGGCGATCCTGGCCGGCACGCCGACGCTGATCTTCGACGATCCGCTGCCGATGTTCAATCCGCAGCTCTCGCCGATCATGCCCAAGGATGCCGAGCGGAACCCGTTCATGTCGCGCGGCCGGCCCCCCAGCCAGCCAAAGGGGGATTTCAGCGGTCTGTTGGCGTCCATCGGTCTGAGTTGGCGCAGTCAGAACGTGGTGTGGTCCGGCTACAATCCGCATCCGGCCTTCGCCGACGCTCCGCCCGAGATCGTCTTCGTGTGCCCGGGTCCGGGCGACAGCAAGCCGTTCAATCCCGACTCGGTCATCTCGTCGGAGTTGCAGGAAATGGTAATGCTGTACCCTGGTGCGGTCAAGGGCGACCGGGAAGTGCAAGGGGCAACGCTGACCAAGACCCCCCTGCTCAAAACCGGCTCGGCGGCGGGGGACACGCCCTGGGACGGGCTGGTGAGTCGAGGGATGTTCGGCATGCAACTCAACCCGAACGTCCGGCGCGCGCGGTCGCCGGACCTCTACACTCTGGCCATGCAGGTGACCGGTACGCTCCCGCCGGCGGAGAAGAAGAAGGACCAGGAGGCGACCAATACCAACGGCGCGGAAGACGCCGCCAAGCCGGACGCGGAGCAGCCTCCGAAGGAGCGGCACATCAACGTGATCGTGGTGAGCGACGCCGACATCATTTCGGAGACCTTCTTCCAACTGCGCCGCCAGGGCGTGGAGGAATTGAATTTCGATAACGTGACTTTCGCGTTGAACTGCATCGACCAGTTGGCCGGCGATGAATCCTTCGTCGCCTTGCGCAAGCACCGTCCGCACCACCGCACGCTGACCCGCGTGGAGGCCAGCACCAAGGAGTTCGCCGAAAAGACCCGCGGCGAGACCGAGGCCGCCGAAGCCCAGGCCACCGCCAAGTTGGCCGATGCCCAGCAGCGTCTCGATAAGAAGGTGGACGAGGTCCGCCAACGCAAAGACCTCGACGAACGCACCCAACGGATCATGCTGCAAAGCCTTCAGGAAAGCGAGAACCGCCGCTTCGAGGTGGTCAAGGCCAACATCCAGCGGGAGAAAGAGCAGAGCATCGCCAAGGCCAAGACGAACATGGAGATGGCCGTCGCCGGCATCCAACACGGCATCAAGTGGCGGGCGGCGATCCTGCCGCCGATCCCGGCCCTGGTCCTGGCCATCGTCATGTTCGCGTACCGCTACAACCGGGAAAAGATCAGCGTCGCCGAACGACGCCTCGTGGGAGCCAAGTAATGAGCGATATCCGCAGAACCGCAGTCTTCGTCGTCCTGGCCGTGGTGCTGTGCGGAGGGGCCTATCTGACCCGTCCGGCCCTGCCCAAACTGGCGCATTTCACCGAAGATCAAGGCCAGGCGTTCTACCCCGACTTCACCGACCCGACCGCGGCGGCTTCGCTGGAAGTGATCGGCTTTGACGAGGCTTCCGGGACGGCCAAACCCTTCAAGGTGGAGGTCAAGAACGGCGTCTGGTCGATCCCCTCGCACCACAACTACGCGGCCGACGGCAAGGACCGCCTGGCCAAGACCGCTGGCGGCATTATCAATCTGCGGAAGGACACGGTGCAGTCGGACCGCGTGCAGGACCACGAGGCCCTCGGCGTGATTGACCCGCTGGACGAGTCCACCCCGAGCCTCAAGGGCCGCGGGGAACGCGTGACCCTGCGCGACCAGGCCGGGACGGCGCTGGCCGACTTCATCATCGGCAAGACCGTGCCGGGCAAGACCGGCTTTCGCTACGTGCGCCTCCCCGGCAAGAACCGCACCTATGGCGCGAAGATGGACGTGGACATCTCCACCCGTTTCGCCGACTGGATCGAGACCAACCTGCTCCAGCTCACCGCGAATGACCTCAAGTCCGTCCAGATCGACGACTACACGATCGACGAGGACAGCGGGACGGTGGACGTCAGAGATAACGTCGTGCTGGACAAGGGGGCCGACAACAAGTGGACCATGACCGGGCTGCCGGCGGCGCAAAAGCTCGACGAGAGTAAGATCAACCAGATGGCCTCGGCCTTGTCGCGCATCACCATCACGGGGGTGCGCCCTAAGCCCGAGTCGATCAGCCAGGACCTGCGTACTCGCGAAGGTCTGAAGCTCGACCCGCTGGCCCGGCTGGGGTTGCAGTCGAAGGGCTTTTTCATCGCGCGCGACGGGCGCCTGCTCTCCAACGAAGGCGAGGTCCGCGTCAGCACGCAAGAGGGCGTGGTGTACACGCTGCGGTTCGGCGAGATCATTTTAGGGGAAGGGTTGGACGTCTCCGCGGGGACCGAGACGCAGAGCGCTTCGGGCGCAGAGCAGAAACCCGAATCCAAGAAAACCGAAGGCGGCACGGAAAACCGTTACCTCTTCGTGACCGCCGCGTTTGATGAAACGCGGCTGCCCGCGAAACCTGCTCCGCCCGAGGGGTACCAACCCACGACCGCCTCGGCCCCGGCCGAAGGCGAAGAACCCCCGCCGGCGTCTGCGGAGGCCCAGAAGTACGAGCAGGACCTCAAGACTTGGGAGGACAAGGCCGACAAAGGCCGCAAGCTCGCCGCGGAACTCAACGAGCGTTTCGCCCCCTGGTACTACGTGATCTCCGCCGCCGATTTCAAGAACATCCGCCTCGACCGGGCCAAGCTCATCAAGGCCGAACCTGAGGCTCCGAAGGATTGACCCGGCGGGTGATGAACTTGGCCCCTTAGTCCCGATGGTGAAACGCTGGCTGGTGCGGCACAAGCGGTTTCACCTGCACTTCGTGCCCACGGGCAGTTCATGGCTGAACAGGGTGGAGCGCTGGTTCGAGGAGATTACGCGGAAGCGCATCCGTCGCGGGACGTTCCAGAGCGTCCGGCAACTCATTGATGCCATCACGGAGTACCTGGAAAACTACAACGGCAATCCGGTGAAGTTCACCTGGACCAAGGATGCGGATATGATCCTTGCCAAGATCGACCGTTGTAAAGAAGCGTTAGGGACAGCACAATAGCACCATCACTGACGGGGCACCAACATTCTGTTTCGACGCCCTGGAAAGCAGACGGTTGATTACGTCTCCGGACCGTCGGACATAGACCCCGCTTTGAGATCATCCTGCCTGAGATTGAGGCGTGGCCGGGGATGGACCCACGTCTTCCCAGCCTTGTGCGGTCGGGGTCAGCTTCTCCCAGTTGGCGAATAGCCGGCCCCAGTCGCTGGTCAGGGCCTCGGCCACGCGCTTCCGCCCGATGGCCGGCAGCCAGAAGGCGTCGTGATAGAGCACGCTGGCGACATAGGCCCACGGGGCCAGCCAGGTCTTGAGCGACCATTCCACATAAGGCTTGAGGCGGCCCCAGTAAATCTGGTGCTGCATGCGGCTGGCGAAGGTCATCTTCTCGTACGGGCCCACGAAGTGCCAGTTCTCTTCGGCCGCGTCGGTATCGCCGACGATCTCGATCTCCCGCGGGTCGCCCACCCCCAGACCCAGGTCGTGGGCCAGGCGGATGAACTTGAGGTCCAGCGGGTTGAAACCCATCAGCTTGGCGGAGACGGCGTCGATGGCCACCTGGTCGGCTGAGGCCAGCAGCACGTTCTTCACGTACGGGACCATGCAGCGCGGGCCGGGGCCGTCCCCGGCGAACGTCCCGTCCATCACCGCGAAAATGCCCTTGTGGATGCGCTTCTGGATCATCAGCAGGTCCACCAGGGTCTCGTGGATGACTTCGTGGGTCCAGTGCCGCCGTTCGTTGAGCAGGCCGCCGAAGGCGTTTTTCATCGCCCCGGTCATGGTGGTGAAGACGTGGGTCTTGACCGTGGGCAGGTGGATGATGTTCTCGCCCAGAAACCGCTGCGGGATGCTGAAGCCCTTGGGGTAGACCCGGTTCAACACCAAAAGCTTCGGCGCCAGGTCACCGATGGCGTCGCGCACGTTGATCCAGGGCTCACCGTCGTATAGGTGCACATTGCGGATGCCGTGGGCCTGAACCACCGGCAGGTGCTTGTTCTCCCGCTCGCCCTTGCGGGCGCTGACCACCACGGTGCGGTTGTGGCAGGCGTGCAGGCGGTCCCTGGCGTACCCGTCCCGCAGCAAGGCCCGGATCACCCCGTCGAGCTGCCAGGGCGTCGTCGAGCACGCCGGATAGAAATAGTGCCACGAAATGTTCACCTTCAGGGCCGTCTCGGCCGTCCGGTCGATCACCTCCTGATATCCCGCCAGGTTCATCAGGCGGTGATAGTCTTCCAGGACGGTCGCCGGCCGCGTCCGCAGAATGGCTACCTTGGACCGCATGTTTTCCTCTTCTTCGCCGGGGAATCCCTGTCAACCGCCGCTCGTCTTCAAGACGATCGCCAGGGCGACGGCCCCCCACAACCCGATGGTCACCAGGAGAGGTACGTCTCTAATAATGATCTCCGTCGGACCGGCCCGGTTGCCCATCTCGATCAGCATCGCGTAGCGGAAAAGCCCGTAAGCCACCAGCGGCAGGGTGTAGAGCAAGTACTCCTTGTGAAACGGCGGATGGTACTCCGGCGACCGATCCATTGTATACAGCAGAAACGTGATAATGGCGATGCCCGCCGACACGCTGATCAGGTGATTCAGCAGTTCCGGGGTATAACGCAGCAGCGTGACCCGGTGGGTCCCCGCCTCCTCGGGGGTCTCGAACGCCGCCAGCTCGCAGCGCCGCTTGCCGAACCCCAGGAACATGCACAGGGTGAACGTACACACGATCAGCCAGGGCGATACCGCCGCCTCCACCGCTTGGGCCCCTCCCACCGCACGCAGCACGAACCCGACCGCCAGAATTAGCACGTCGAGGATGGGCCGCTGTTTGAGGACCACTGAGTAGGCCAGGATCAACGTAAAATACCCCAATACGATGTAGCTCACCGACACCGGCAACCGCCACCACACCACCGCCATACCGCCGGCCAGTAACACCGCCGCAAAAACGAAAGCCGCTCCGACGGAGATTGCCCCGCAAGCCACCGGACGATGCCGCTTGTGCGGGTGCCGGGCATCAGCCTCTCGGTCCAGGGCGTCGTTGATCGCGTAGCTCGCGCTGGAGACCAGGCAGAATCCGACCAGCACAGTGAGGGTGCTCCGCAGCGAGCCCCAGTCACCGAGCTTCAGGGCGAACAGCGGCCCGACGAACACCGCGGCGTTCTTGACCCACTGGTGCGGCCGGGCCAGTTGAACGTAGTGCTTGACCAAGGGACCTCCTCGCTACGGCAAACCGAGGAGACACCATAGCGTCCTGCACCCTCAGCGCCAAATTCTGCCACCAAGGCACCAAGACACGAAGAAGAATCTGGAATGCAGATTGGAGAACGGAGAGTGGACTACAAGGCATCGCCACACTCTTTTTCTCCATTCTCAATTCTTCATTCTCCATTTCTTCTTCGTGTCTTGGGGTCTTCGTGGCCTGGGTTTGGGTCGATGGGCTCAGGCACGGTGGGCGGGGCGCGTAAGGTACACGTCGTAGCGGGCGATCTTCCCCCGGTAGCTCATCGTCGGCGACGGGGCCAACGGCGGGGCACGCAAGGTCCGCTTGACCACCACCCGATCCCGGGCCACCCGGCGGGCGAGTTCCAGCAATTCATCGGCGTCCAGGTCGTCGCCCACCAACTGCCGCAGCACGCGCATCTCCTTCTTGGCCAGCGCCGACTTGGACTTCGGCGGGAACATGGGATCGAGATAGACCACGTCGGGGGCGGACTCGCCGGACGCCCGGGCCAGGACGTCACGGGCATCCCCGATGGTCAAGCGGATGCGGTCCCGGACGATCGACCCCCACTTCGGGTCCGCCGCCGCCCGCTGTAAGGCGTCACGCAACATGACCCCCAGGATCGGTGACCGTTCGACGGCCGTCACCGTGCAACCCAGGCACGCCAGCAGGAAGGTATCCCGACCGAGTCCGGCGGTCGCGTCCCACACGGTGGGCCGGTGGCGTTTGAGCCCGACGGCCAGGGCGATCGGCTGGCGGCGTGAAAGGGATGCCTTTCGATGCGAATGGGACGCGCTGAGGAAGTTCACTCTCACGGGTCCGCTCACGGTCCCGCTGGCTTGCCGCAGTTCCAGTCCGCGTTGGGTGACGACCAAGAGCAGGTCGAAACCCTCCGCGTTCCGGGCGGCCGGAGGCAGGCTCAGCTCCGTGGCCAACGCCTGCGCATAAGCTTGAAGTTCCGCGTCGGGCGCAGCGACCGAGACCGCTATCCGTAGGGACAGACCGGAGGTGTGATCCGAGGCTGATGTTTCCGGCTGCACGGTGGTTTCATTTTACCGAGACTGTAGCATCATTGCAGAGCAACTGCCGCTCCGGGAACACGATTCGAGCAGGCAAACACGCGAGAACAGAACAGGTCACCACAGGCGACTCGCCGTAGCGAGAGGTAACGGAGGAAACGGAGATTTCGATCCTGTCTCTGTTCTCTCTGTTTCCTCCTGTTCCCCATTCACGAATCTCTCGGGGTTACGCCCGGGTTGGGCTGCTTTCGCTCTGTCATAATGCCACATTCTCATTTTACCGGATATTTCCCATTTAGCGAACCTTGGACCTGTGAGTAGGGTGAGCACCGCCCCCCGCCTCACCCTCCACTTCTGGCCGAAGGCCAGAAATAAAATAGCCGGGGGCAAGCGCAGCGCCGCCCCCGGTCAGCCTCCCGTCTCACCCTCTTGACCCTGAAAGGGTCAAACCGCGCCCCGGCTGACCGTGCAAGGCTTTCAGCCTTGAGAAGACCTGGGGGACTCACCACTGGCTCGCTCCCGTTGCACCCGGGTTTGAGTCACAACCGCCGGAGACGCGCCGCGTCCCGCTGGCTGGACCAACTCACCTGCGGGCCGGTCCCAATAGTGTTCGGCACTCAGGTTGCGTTATTCTCCTGCGGGGGGACCTCTTCAGGCTACCTCCTCGCCGGACGAATCGACTCTTCAGCCCCCAGAGGGGGCGGCATTGGGTAGCCAGGGGCGCCAGCCCATAAGCGCTAACTTTATTTCGGGCGCTTCTGCGCTGCGGCGCGCTGTGCCAAGTGGCCCGCGATCGCCGTCCAGTGGCGCAATGTGTGGCACAGTCCCAGACGCGGGG
>JBGPAW010000088.1:0-11042 GCA_041480905.1 Phycisphaerae bacterium | reverse complement strand
CTCCCGGCTTCGTACTCGGGCCTTTGTCCGGCGTCGTGCGCAAGAAGTCGTGCAGGATCAAACCGCGTTGAGGCCGCATCGCAAACACCACGTGTGGGTGCCCGGCGGTAAATCTATCGCCGGTCACAGGATGGAGCAGGTCAGGATAACCGAGTTCGTCCCAGCGGCGGGACCCGTTGATTCCGCTGAACACCAGCAGCCGCGGCCCCGAAAGCCACCGGCAACCTGTCGGGGTCCCGTCGTGCCATATCTCGTACTCCAGATTTCCCGCCAAGTCGTAAATCCGCAGGATGCACTGGGTGTACTGTGCCTGCTGATAAGCGACGATGACTTCCGGCTCAGGCGGGCCAGCCGGTTCTGGAAAGATGTCGAGGACGGCGCCGAACCAAACGTAGAACATGTCGGAGCGATACCCGCGGCCATGGAGATCGGGCAGAGCATCGCCGGGCTCGACCTGCCGCGCCCATGCCGGCTCGGTCAGGGTGCGGTCCACGTCGAAGGCCACCAGCGCATTGGAGTACGGCTTCATGTCCCCTGCCTTGTTGAAACCAAGCAGGGCGAGCCGCCCACCCCCACGCGCGTCGCTCCGCGGCACAAGGTTGGGGTGGGCGAACATGACTTCGCCCGGATTCGTACCCCAACTCTCCAGGCGTCTGCCACTCGGCGAAATCACGTGCGCTGCTACAATCCCGGGTTGGGGGCCCTCGCCCTTGTACACCACGTCCATGTCGTAGGGACGAGTGTTTGCGTACCAGACGGTAATCAAGGTGCCACAGAGGATCGCCGACGCGATGAAGACGCACACCCCAGCCGTGCTGAGCATCGGGTGCCGGGCGGCCCAGCGCAGGGCCCGGGTCCAGGCGGTCGGCGGGCGGGCCTCGATCGGCTCGCGGGCCAGGAAGCGCTGGAGGTCGCGGGCCAGCGCGGCGGCCGATTGGTAACGCCGCTCGCGGTCCTTCTCCAGGGCCTTGAGCACGATGGTCTCCAGGTCGCCGCGGAGCTCGCGCCGGAGCGAGGCCGGCCGGGGTGGAACGGCCTCTCTGATGGTCCGGGTGGCCTGGTAAATCGAACTGGTGGAGGTCTCGTAGGGCAGGGCGCCGGTGAGCAGTTGATAGAGCACCACGCCGAGCGAATAGACGTCGCTCCGCGTGTCCAGGTCGTGCGGGTCGCCGTCGCACTGCTCCGGACTCATGTACTGCATGGTGCCGACAAGCTGGCCGATGCAGGTCTGCTGCGTGGTGATGGCCAGGTCGGAGTCGGTGGCCCGGGCCACGCCGAAGTCGATGACCTTGGGCTCGCCCTTGGAATCCACCAGCAGGTTGTCCGGCTTAAGGTCGCGGTGGATGATGCCCTTCTGGTGGCCGTGGTGGACGGCCTCGCAGACCTTGATGACGAGCTTGAGGCGGTCGGGGAGGGGGAGCTGCTTTTGCTTGGCGTAGTCGGTGATGGCCTTGGCGCCGGGGATGTATTCCATAGCGAAGTAGGGCACACCACCCGACGGGATATCCGCTTTCTCGAAAACCGAACAGGAGCTAACGGAGGAAACAGAGGGACTGCCTTCTCTGTTGCCTCTGTTTTCTCCTGTTGGTTCCGGATGGACGCCGGCTTCGTACACCTGGGCGACGTTGGGGTGGCGCAGGCGGGCGAGCACCTGGGCCTCGAACTCAAAGCGGCGCAGGGCGCTGCGTGAGGCGATGTTGCGCTTCATCACCTTCAGGGCCACCACCCGGTGCGGATGCTGCTGGACGGCCTCGTAGACCGTGCCCATGCCGCCCGAGGCGATGAGGCTCTTGATGTGGTACGCGCCGATCCGCGTGCCGATCAAAGTACGGTCCTCGGCCGTACCGGCGAACCGGGACGCCGCGAGCTGTTCGTCCGGCGTGCGCAGGAAGTCCTCGGACACCTGCGCATGATGGGCCAGCAGCGACTCGACCTCCCCGCAAAGCTGCGCGTCCTCCCCGCACGTCAGCCGCAGGAAGTCCGCGCGCTCCTCCGGCGCGCGCATCAGGGCCTCGACGAACAAGGTCTGCCTGCGTTCAGCAGACGATTGCATAGCGTTTTACCTTCGCGCCTTTTGTGCCTTCTTGCGGCGGTCCCGGGGGCTTGGACACGTTCGCTGTGGGGATCCATACTCAACTATTCTGTGTAATCTGCGGACCAGGTTTCTGCCCCCTTTTGGGCGGGTGGCCCAGGTCCTTTGGACCTGGGGAAGCGATTACCCTGCACCACCGCACCGCATGATGTCCCGCTTCATGGCCTTCACCAGCAATCGCTCCCCCACCTCCAGAGGAGGTGGGCCACCCACCCATCTGCGGTCATCTGCGAAATCTGCGGATGAAATCTTCTCGCGGGGAGAAGATACTACTTCTCCACATCGCCCTTGCTCAGCTCCCGGTGCAGCCACGCCCGGGCAAACTGCCATTCGCTATCCACGGTTCGCGGCGAGACGCCCAGCGCGTCCGCCGTCTCTTCGACCGATAGCTCGCCGAAGAACCGCAACGTGACCACCTCGGCTGTCCGCGGATACTCGCCGGCCAGCTTGTCCAGGGCCTCGTCCAGGGCGAGCAGGTCCACCGGGTCCGCTTCAGGGGCCGCCGGCTCGTCGCTCAGCGGCTGGGGCTGTTGCCCGCCGCCGCGTTTGATCCGCCCTCTCCTACGTGCGTCATCCACCCGGATGCGGCGCATGGCCTGAGCGGCCGCGCCGAAAAAGTGCCGCCGGTTGGCCCAGTCGATGGGCACGTCAGCCGTCAGGCGCAGGTAGGCCTCATGGACCAGCGAGGTCGGATGCCCGCGAGCGACGACCGGTTCGCCGGCCAGTTGCATTTGGGCGAGTTGATGGAGTTCGTCATAGATGAGCGTCCACAACTGGTTGCGTGCGCCCGCTTCACCCCGCCCGGTGGCGGCCAACAACCGGGTCAGCGTGTCCGTCGTGTCCCGGGCCATGGCCCGTTTCTCCTTCGTGACGACTTGCCGGTGTCATTATACCGCCCCCGGCGGTCCCCCGGAAACAATAAAGCGACACTTTCCCGGCGGTCATGGGGGGCTTGATCCTTTGGACGCTTCTGGCTGAGCCCCGTCAGGGGCGGCATTGGGTAGCCAGGGGCGCCAGCCCCTGGTGACCGGGCCGGGTAACCAACCGAGCCCTGGAAGGGCGGCATTTCATCCCCGCAGGATTCCCCGAAGAGGTGTCGCCCCCTTTCGGGGGCTGGGTTGGGCGGTTTCCACCCGCCGTCGGCTGTCACTTTTGTGCCTTCTGTGCCTTTTGGCGGCAGTTCCGTCGGGTCTAGCCATAAGAAGGCACAGAAAGCTCAAAGAATTCCGGCCTAACCATCTGTTGTTTCCGGCCTGCGAGGAGTTTTCCATAGGGGGGTTCTACCCGCCGCCCCTGATTCGCTGGGCTCCGCCCGCCCTCCCACCGCTCGGGTCCAGAGGACTCGTCCGCTCCCCACCATCTGTATACCCAAAAAATGCGTCGGCGTCTTGCGCTCGCCGTCCCATTTTGACGCATGACCAGATGTAAGAAGCCCGTGTAGCGGCGACGGGCAGAAGGTCGTAAGGCCACAAGAGCACTGTCGGATAACAGGGCGTCGCCACGAAGCCGCGGCGGGATTCCCTGCCGTCGGCGCATCGGATGACGAAGAGCAGAGGGGAATGTCCCTTCCGCACGATCAAGGACCTCATCAACAAAAGGAGTCCGAGCCATGTCAAGACGCGTATGTTTTACCTTGTTGATTGCTGTGTTGGTGCCCGTTAGTTCCGGGCGTGTCATCGCGCAGGAGATGAGAGACACCTGCCCCATCTATCAGCTCGATGGGATTCTGCCGGCGACAGGCTGCACGAGCGTGGATTTGTCTCCTGACGGGACCAGGCTGTACGCGCGGCACGACTGGTCGCACGATGACGCCGGGTATCGCATGTACGACACCGCCACGCGCCAACTCGTGGATGACTGCCGCGTCTCCGGCGTTCCATGGGCAGGGCGGGTATCGGCGGACGGCACTCGGCTGTGGACGAGCCGTTACTACGGCGGGTACGTGTCCGAGGTGGATATCGAGGACTGCCAGATCGGGTGCAACCTCGACGTGGGCAGTTGGACCGACGACCTGATGTTCGATGACGCCCGGCGTTACCTGTTCGTAGGCGAGAACGACCCCGGGACCGGAGCCGTTGGATCGGTGAAGGTCGTGGATACTCAGATGTGCTCCATCGTGGGCACGATTCCGCTCAACAGGGAACCGGGGCGTTTCGCCAAGGCGCCCGGTGACGGGTTCATCTACATCGCCACCCGTATAACAGGAACCGAGCGGCTGTACAAGATCGATCTGGAGACGTGGACGGTCGCTGGAACGCTGGACCTGCCCGGAATTGGAGACGCTGGAATTTCCGTGGCGCCGGACGGCACCCGTGTGTATGTGCCGGATCGGTCCGCAAGTGTAATCCGTGTGGTCAACGCGGCCTCGATGACGCTGGCGGAGTCGTGGCCAGCAGTGGGTGTTCCGACCGCCGAGTGGGGTTTTTACGTGGAGCCGCAGGGCGCGTACGCGCTTCATGTTAGTGGGCAAGACAAGATTCGGGTCTTTTCCCTGGCACGAAAGACCATCGTGCAAGAGATACCGGCGGGAATGGTGGTCGACCTCAACAAGTTCCGCCCAATCTGGAGCGCGGACGGCAGCACCGCCTATTTGCCCCTGCGTTCTGACGCCGGCGTGGCCGTTTTGGCGCGCCAGCCGGGTGCTTGGTCGGATTGGGAGCTACGCACCCCGCTTCCAGCCCCCCGCGACGAACAAGCCTGTGCCGTCTGGCAGGGGCTGGTCTACGCCGTCGGTGACTACAATTCGTCACCGAACAACAGCGACGCCTTCGCGTACGACCCGCAGGGCGATGCCTGGGCCCAGTTGCCGGATATACCCACGGGTCGCGGGGACGCAGCGGCGGTCGCCATCGACGGTCTCATTTATGTCGTCGGAGGGAACAACTGCTATTCAAACTGTTGGTTGAGCACACTGGAGGCCTATGACATGACGACCGGGGCGTGGGTCACAGGGCTTCCAAATCTGCCCGGACCGGGTCGCGGCTTCCTCTCGGCCAGTTCGGTCAACGGCAAACTGTATGCTATGGGCGGTGTGAACTCCTACATCGTTCCAACTTTCAGCGACAACTTCGTTTACGACCCGGTAATGCAGTCGTGGAGCAGCGCGTCCTCTCTTCCACGACCGCGCGCACATCACTGCGCGGCCGTTCTCAATGGAAAAGTGTATCTGATAGGTGGATCGTACCGTTTTGAGCACTATGGGCCGACCTTTTTCCCCGACGAAGTGGACGTCTATGATCCGGAGAGTGATACATGGTCGTCCGCGGCCCCGCTTCCCACCCCTCGTTATTTACCCGCATGCGCCGTCAGCAACGGGAAGATCTACGTGATTGGAGGGGGTCTCAGCCATGCCAGTTCTCCGGCGCTGAGCATGGTTGATGTGTACGACCCCGAGACGGATTCGTGGACGGCTGGCGTCGATCTTCCCTCCCCTCGGCGCCAGCACTGCGCGGTTGGGGTAGATGAGCTGCTGTTCGTCATCGGCGGAAACAGCGAGGCCGAGGGGCGTGTCGCCACCGTGTTTGCGAGCCTGCCTGGACCGGATGCTGACTGCGACGGCATCCCTGACGCCGCCGACAACTGCCCGGGCGTGAGCAACCCCGATCAGCTCGACGCCGACGCGGACGGCGTGGGTGACGTGTGCGACAACTGCCCCAACAACGCCAACCCTGATCAGGCCGACTTCAATGGCGATGGGGCCGGCGACGTTTGCGACGACGACATCGACGGCGACGGCGTACCGAACGACGCCGACGTGTGCGACTACACGCCGCAGTCGGCCATCGCCAATGGTCGGGTGATCCTCGATCCACAGGACCCGCTGTACGGCACGATCCGCGGCGATTTGGACGGCGATTGCGATTGCGACTTGACTGACTATGCCATCTTGCAGGCAGATTTCACCGGCCCGAATCCGCCGCACCCGTAACACCAACGCAGAAGCATTCGGCATATGGCGGGTGACACGGGTCTGCCCCGTCTCCTCGGAGGCGAGGCAGACCCGTGCGTGTTTCGTGCGAATCCGCGAACTCTCCATCCTTTGGGAAGGCAAGCTCGGTGACGAATCGTGGCCCCCCTCTGAGGACGTGGACCGCCCAGAATTGTAGGGTGCGCGCCCGCGCGGGACCGCGTGGCTCTCGAAATTCTCTCCGCCTCACAGGGCCGGCGCAACCGGGCATTGACCAAGCTGCAAGTGATACAAGCCCTTGCAGCCTACCTGCGCGGTCCGGGTCGAACCTTGGGCCGGTCCGCCGCGCGGGTGAAGTTCGTTCACGAATGCGGGGACCGTTACGCCTACAAGACCGGCGACGAAACGCGGCCGTTACCTCTTTCGGTGCGTTCCCTGATGCGCTGGGAGAGCCTCTACGCCGCCGGCGGGGCGGACGCCCTGGCCCGCGACGGCCGCGGCCGGCCCCAGCGCGACAAGCTGAGCGAAGACGCCGTGGCCATGTACTGGGCGCTGCGGAACCACCCCAACAAGCTCAGCCTGGCACACTGTCATCGGCGGGTCGCCCACGAAGCAGCGCACCACGGCTGGACGTGGCACCGCACCTACAGCGCGTGTGCAGCGTGGGACCAGCAGACCCGCGACACGCGGGCGCTGGTGCTGAACCGTGAGGGCGACCAGCGGTATACGCAGCGGTGTGGTCGGTACATCGAACTGGACCCGGAGAGCTATGAGTCCGGCGCCTGTTGGGTGGGCGATGACCATGATGCCAACCTGTGGGTACGCCTCGTCAACGACCGGATCGTGCGGCCGACGCTGTCGGTCTGGCAGGACTGGCGGAGTAGGGTCATCGTCGGATGGCGCGTCGTGGTCGAGGGAAACGAGCACTCGCTTTTGCTGGGGTTCGGCGACGGCGCGGAATGGTACGGTCTGCCCGAGACGGTGATTGCCGACAACGGAAAGAACTTCACCAGTTGGCAATGGCGGGGCGACCGACCGCAGCGGCGGACGTATCGCCAGGCCGGCGAGTTGGCGGAGCAAGCGGAGGGCCTCTTGGCCTTGTGCGGCGTTCAGCCGTCCTGGTGCCTGCCGTACAATCCGAACGGCAAGGCCCGGCTGGAACGGTGGTTTAGAACCGTAAACGAGCAATTCTGCAAGAACTTTCCGTCCTACTGCGGAAGTTCACCGGCAGATCGCCCCGAGGCCCATGCCAAGCTGGTCAGGCGGGCTGTCCCGTTCGACACGTTCGCGGCCAAGCTCCGGGAGTACGTCGAGATCTACAACAACACGCCACACAGCGGCGACGGCATGAACGGTAAGACCCCGCAGCAAGTCATGGCCCTGGCACCGCGTAAGCGGCTGCTCAGTGATGACATCCGCCCGCTGCTGTTGGCGGCCTGGCACCGGCCGATCTCGGTCGGCCGCAACGGCGTAGCCCTGCGGGTTTGTGGAGCGACGGTGCGGTATGGGGCGGCCGAACCGGCCTTGCGCGAGTTGCCCATCGGGACTAAGGTCCGTGTGGCCTACGATCCGCAGGACGTAGGTACGATCACCGTCTGGACGATGGACTACCGATTTCTGTGCCATGCGGCGGCCAATGAGCGGCTGGATCGCGCGCTGCCGGCCGAGGCGCTCCGCGAGACCATGCGGGCCATCGCCCGCGAGAAACGCGCGCTCCGTCAGGCCCGCGAGGTGGGCACGGACTATCTACGCAACCCCGTGGATCGCTCACTGGCCGCCCTTGCCCGCGACGCAGCCCGGCGGCGCTTGCCCGACCCACCGGGGCCGGACGGCGGGCCGGTTTTGATCCCGGTTCAAACCCCCTTAGAACCACCTTTTCGGGCCGTTGCAATGGCTCGCAAGGCGGTCGGGGCGGAGAGTATGACGGAGGGGACGGACGCCCTCCAGCGGTTGGAGAAATTCGCACGGAAGCCGTCAGCCAAGCGACCGGCGACCGAGCCGGCCTTCGCGGCCTTGGCCCGCTGGTCCGAGAGGCAGCGCGAACGATGACCGTGGAACGTTTTGATTGCGTGAATGATATCTGTCAGAGGCTGTCAGGAGACGCACGGATGCGCTACGTAGACCAGGGCATGGCGGCCCCGACGACCGCCGAAGACTTGAAGCGGGCCCGGGCCTTTGTGAACGGCGCGGTGGAGCGGGGAGACATTACTGCCGCCGCTCTGGCCAGACGGGCCAACGTGAAAGAGTCGGCCATTTCCGCGTTTCGCAACGCCAAATGAAACGGCAAGAAGAGCGCGGAGCTTCACCTTGCGTCGATGCTGGTGCGGGCCTTGGAACGGGTGTTCGAGCAGCGGGCGGCCGAAGAGACCAGCGTCGGCGGGTACGTCACGACGCGCTTTACGGAAGCCGTCTACAGCGTGTGCCAGTACGCGATCAAACGCCGTCGCATCGGGGTGATTGTCGCCGCGGCGGGTGCGGGCAAGAGCATGGTGTTGCAGGCCGTGCAGGAAGACACGCCGGGCAGCATCCTCATCACCGTCCGCCAGCGGCGGGCCACGCCCAAGAGCTTCCTGCAAATCTGGGCGCGGGAACTCGGGTTACAGGAGTTCGGACGGGCTGAAGACATCCAGGACCGCATCATGGGCTGCCTGACCGCGACCGACCGGCTAGTGCTCATAGACGAGGCCCACAAGCTCACCGTGGCCACGCTCGATGTGATCCGGGAGATTTGGGACCAGGTCCACTGCCCGATCGTCATGGCGGGGACCCCGAGCTTCTATCAGACCCTCACCTCGCGGCGTGCGGGCGTGGCCGCGACGGAGCTGATGGATCAGCTCTATTCGCGTATGGGCATCTACCGCAATCTGGTCACGTTGCAGAATCCGCAGACCGGTGATCCCGAGCCGCTGTTTACCGCAGAGGACATCCGCAAGGTGTTCGCGCGGGGCCACGTCCGCTTGACGAAGGATGGCGTGGACTTCCTCTGCAAGCTGGCCAATCATCCCGGTGCGGGCTGTCTGCGCATCTGTGCTGATCTGGTCCAAATGGTCGTAGACCTGTACCCCGACCGCGACGTGTCCGCCGCGTTGCTCAACGCCGCACTCACCATGCGGGTGGGGACGGCTGAGGCGGGTTTCACGCTGAACAAGGCCGGCCTGGTGCTGACGCCGGAAGCCCCGGCGCGGGCGGCGGGATAGGAACGGAGACCGTCATTGTCCGGGGACGTGGATAACTCGACTTGGCAAGCTGGCGACCTGGCGGTCCTGGTCGGGCCGTCAGGGCACTGGGTCGGGCCGTATGAGTTCGTCCGCTTCGACGAACATGCTCCCAAGCGGCTGATGATGCGCAGCCCTGACGGGGGGAGTCTGTACAGCGTGCGGGCGGACCTGGTGAAGCGTCCGAACGTGTTGGGAGCAAGCGGCGATGCGCCCAAGGTGTCCCACGTGAACGGCCAGCCCAGTACCGGCCACGAACCGAATGAAGCCGTGACGGAATCCGCCTGCCAGCAGTCCGTCACTGGCCGTCGTTTCAGTCGGACGGGGGGCGATCCGGGGCGGGCGGCGGGAATCACCGGCGCCCAGCGCCGCACGATCTTCGGTCTCGCCAAGGGGATCGGCTTTGGTCTTGATGACGTCCGTGCCCTGACGCCTTGCGGAAGCGTTTCGGCGCTCAGCCGGGCTGAGGCGGCGGACCTCATTAACCGCCTGCGCGGCGGGAGTGGCCAAGCTGCTGAGTCCGGTACTTACGATGACTCGAGCGCTTCGGATCGTCCCACGGCGGCACAGCGGCGTACGTTGGCCAAACTGCGGGCGGAGCTTGGCTTTACCGATGCTCAGTTTGCCGCGTGGATCGCCGGGCGCTTCCGCATCCACGATGCGCGGAAGATGGACCGCAAGCCGGCGTCGCGGGTGATCGGCGCCCTGATCGCCATGCGGAAGAATCGCCGGCGTCGGCCATACCACGGTGAGGCGGACGCAAGAACAATGAGCGATGCTCACGGACCCGAGGCGGCGGTCCGGGAGCTTGGCGGCGCCGGCGGAATCGTGGGCGACGAAGTGGGGACGGGTTCCAGCGGCCCGGATCAGGAACTTCGACCGGGCGGACAGCCCCCCACCGGGGGCTGCTCGTCCGGTTCGGAAGCGGGCTTCAAACGCGCTTCCCAGGCGGTTTGAGGCCCGCTTAACTCTTCTTTTTTTGCGAAAACCACGTCAAGTGGGGCGCGGTAGCCATGCTCCCAATCTTGCGCCATTTTTCTGGAGGTTTTGCCATATTCTCCTAGAAGTCACGGCCACGCCTAGAAGTCACGACGGCGGGTGTCATAATGTCAGCCGAACTGGGGTGGGGGGCGGCGGGCTGCCAAGCTGACAGGCCCAACCATGCCATCAGTGTCCGAAAGAACGCCCGTAATTATTTACAGGGAAAGGTATTGTGAATATCATGCTCGCCGTGGAACACTGGCACGTGGGTTGCTACCCGTCCGGTACGTACCGGTGTGGACGCATCGGAGTTTAACGACCTACCGTATCGATGGTGAACCTCGAAAGGAGAGATCAGCATGGCGGTCAAGCAGTTGGCGTATGAGCAGGACGCCAGGCGGGCCCTGGTCAACGGTGTGGAGAAGCTGGCCAATGCGGTCAAGGCCACCCTCGGACCCCGCGGACGCAACGCGTTGCTCGACAAAGGCTGGGGCGGCCCGAACGTCACCAAAGACGGGGTCACCGTCGCCGAAGAAATCGAGTTGATCGACAAGTACGAGAACATGGGCGCCCAACTGGTGAAAGAGGCTGCCACCAAAACCAGCGAAATCGCCGGTGACGGCACGACCACCGCCACGGTACTGGCGGAAGCCATTTTCAAAAACGGCCTGAAGAACGTCGTTGCCGGCGCCGATCCCAACGCGCTGAATCGCGGCATCATCCTGGCGGTCAAGCAGGTCACCGCCGAATTGGCCAAACTCTCGCGTCCCATCAAAGCGGACAGCCGCGAGGACATCATCAACGTCGCGGCCATCTCCGCCAACAACGACGTGGAGATCGGCAAGGT
>JBGPAW010000087.1:0-11079 GCA_041480905.1 Phycisphaerae bacterium | reverse complement strand
GAGCGTATCCTGGCGACCAAACGGGCCGATCCGGAGGCCGACTACTTCAGGGGTCACTTTCCCGGTAACCCGGTGATGCCGGGGGTGCTGATCTGCGAGAGTGCCTTCCAGGCGGGCGCCATTCTGATGATGCACCGGGTCGGCGTCGATGACGCCGAAAAGGCGATGCCCGTCCTGACGCGCATCACCGAAGCCAAGTTCAAGCACGTGGTCCGGCCGGGGCAGAGTCTCATGGTGGAGGTGGTCTTCGACGAGGAGCTGAGCGGAGCTTACTACATGACCGCCCGGGTGCTGGTCGAGGGGCATCTGGTCGTGCGGGTCAGTTTCGTGTGCATGCTGGCCCGTACGGTGCCGACGGAGAACGGCGGATGGGGTTTCTCGATCTAGAAGGCAAGACCGTCGTGGTGTTCGGCGTGGCCAACAAGCACAGCGTCGCCTACCACATCGCCCGTCTCTTGGAGGAGGAGGGGGCCGCGGTGGTCTACAGCGTCCAGACGTCGGAGCACCGCGAAGCACTGGGGGGCCTGTTGAGAGGGCGCGAGGTCCACGTCTGCGACGTGCGGCATGAGGACCAACTGAGGGCCCTGGTGGAGAGCATCGGCCGACACCACGCCAAGGTGGACGGCTTGGTCCATTCGATTGCTTTCGCCAACTACGCTTCCTATTCCGGCGTATTCCACGAGGTGCGCCGCGAGGATTTTCTGGAGACCGTGGATGTTTCCTGCTATTCGCTGATCGCCATCGCCAACGCTTTCAAGACCCTGCTGGACCCCCGGGCCGGGGTGGTGACTATCTCGATTTCCACCACCCAGATGGCGGCGGAGGGCTACGGCTATATGGCGCCGGCCAAGGCCGCCTTGGACTCCGCCCTGGCGTTTCTGGCCAAGTCGTTCAGTCGCTTCAGCCAGGTGCGCTTCAACGCCGTGCGCGCGGGCTTGCTCAAAACCAGCGCGGCGGCGGGGATCCCCGGTTACGTCGACAACTATCTCTACGCCGAACGGGTGACCCTGCGGAAGCGGGCCTTGACTACCGCGGAGGTGGCCAACGTCGCCGCGTTCCTCCTCAGCGAGCGCGCCGGCGGGATCAACGCCCAGGGCATCGTCGTGGATTGCGGTATAGGCATCAACTACTTCGACGCGGAGGTCGTGAAGGCGACCGTCGAGGCCGTCCGGACCGCCCCTGATGACGAACGGTGACTGCTACGGTCCGCCGTCGCCGCCGCAGTATGCGGATAGCTACGCTTGGCGATCGAGGGCCCGCTCGACGGCCCGGCGGACCTGGGCGTGGATCTCGTCGGGATGGGCGATGCAGTGCCAGGAAGGATCGTGGGCCGGCGCCTGGGCACAAGCAAAACGGAGGGTGCCCAAAGCGACCAGGCGCTCGGACCAGCCGACGGTCACCCGCGTGTTCAAGATATCCGTAAGCGGGATATCCAGGATATGGGCCCGGAACACGCCGTGAATCCGCAGGACGCGACGATTGGTAAGCACGTAAAACCGCGAGACCCAGCGGAGCAGAGCGACGGCGCTCCGGACGACCATCACGAGCACGATCCCCTGCACCAGAGTCGAGTAGGAGATCCCCGCCCATGAGCCGCCGGCCCAAGCGGCGCCGGTCATTACCACCACGCCCGCCACGATCCACTTGAGCGAATCAAACAGCACGAGCCAGAGCGACGGCTTGAGGGCGAGGATGACCACCTCGCCGCCGTCGAGCAACTCCAGGGGGAGGGACATCCGCGCGGCACGGACAGCGACCGGTTTCTCCGCGGGGGCTTCTGCGGCGGTCCCTGCTCCCATACCGGTGCAGTTCGGGCTTTCCAGGGTGGCGGTATTCATGGGCATCCGCGGCCGGCTTCAGTACGCTTCAGGTCTCAGCACCGCGACGTGCGGTAGATTGCGATACTGATTATTATAATCCAACCCATACCCGACGACAAATTCGTCTTCGATCTCGAACCCGACGAACTCCGCCGGCACGTCCGCCGGCGCCTTGGCCCGCTTGCGAAGCAGGACGGCCGTCCGCAGGCTCTTGACCCCTTTTGCGCGCATGAGCCGCTGGACGGTCCGCAGGGTGCTCCCCGTGTCCAGAATGTCGTCCACGATCAGTACGTGGTGCCCGCGAACGTCCACGTTCAGGTCTTGCAGCAGCTTGGGACCTTTGGACTCCGTGGTGGCTCCGGGATAGCTGGACACGGTGACCAGTCCGATATGCATTCTCATCGGCAAGTGGCGGATGAGGTCGGAGAAGAAAATAATCGACCCGGAGAGAATGGTGATGATGGTGAGGACCTCGTCGGGGGGATAGCAGGCGGCCACCTCGGCGCCCAGCTCCTTCACCCGCCGGGCGAGCTGTTCCTGGGTGATGAGGATGCGGGCGATGTCCCGTTCCATGAGGCCATTATACCACGGGCCCAAAGCGGACACAGACTCGTGGAACGCCCCATCCGGTCTGAATGTTGCACCCCCTCCTCTCGTCGGAGGGAATCTGGTCGGTCCGCTCGGCGGACCCCTGGAAGAAGCTCCGGAACCGCGCCCGTAAGAGAGCGACGTGGCATCCGCGCCGCGAACCCCATGGAAAGAGGATCACGAAAACCCGAAAGGACGGAAACACGAATTAAGAAGAAGGAGAAAACGTGGAAAGCGGTAGCGGCCGGCGTCGTCGCCGGCCGGCGATCCCATCGATCTCGGGCCACTTTGAACCCTCAACGGCCGCTCGCCCGCACAAAGAACCCATGGGATCGAACGACAGGATTACTCCGAAGAATCGGGATTACTCTGTCGAGCCTCCCTCACACTGGACGAGCCACTCTCATGGCAATCCAGCGCTACGAGCCTCGAACGTGGCGGCTGATGAAGTCCGCCCCCTTAGCCGGTTTGGTGGACCGGTTTACCGGGTGCTCGATCCCACGATTCAGACGCCAGGTTCGGCGCGTTTGCGTGATTCTGACGACCGTGAAACGTCGTTTGTTTCACAGGACGAGAATAGCGCATCCGGGCGCGTAAGTCATCCCCGGGGCTGTTACGGCTGCAGGAACTGGTCCGCCTGCTCCTTTCAGCGCTTCGTGCCTGGCGAAATCTCCGTCGCACGCCCCTGTGACCCATCCAATGCGCGCGCCCTTGCAAGTCCGTTCGACATCCGCTTCCTGGAACATCCGCGCCGCACGCCCGACATCAGACTGCCGTCGCCGTCTAGGTCGCCGACGCCCGCAACTCACGGCGAGCCATCGGTGAAACCGGCGGATCTGCACGTCTCACTATCACACGGCCGCTAACTTCCTCCGTCGCTGAAGAAACTCGACTGAGCACATTTTCGAGAGATCACCAACCCGGCACTCTAGCCCCACCAGCGATCGCTCGTCCAACACAAACGAATACAGATTGCACTTGTCAGCGCGGTCTCTGGCCGCTGATGCCAAGGAAAATCCTACACCCTTAAGAAGTCTTTCCGAATCAGGAGTCACAGCCAGCGCATATAGCTTTATGTTGCCGCGTTTTCCTAGAATTCTTCGGCAGTAAACAACCATGCACCACAACATTACCCGAGCGCGTTTGTGGCCGCAGTAGGTCTCGGAATCCCGTACCACCACCCCACTTATGTACAAGCGCGCTGCCTTGTTTGTTGCAGAGGAATCAAGAATATCATCGGCCGTTGCCTTCATGTCGGTTAAACGACCGGCGACGAACTGATCGAAAAAGCTGTCCACCAAGCCGATTATGCCAAAACTCGCACACAGGACGCCTTCAGCATTTGTGATCTCAACAAAAGCGTGCGGGTTCTTTACTCGCCACTGCTCCGCAATCTCACCGGGCACATACTCATGTCGATAGTATGGCCTGGTCAGCTCACAGGCCTCCCGAAGTCCCTTTCCCGAGATGTACCTACACTCATACGCCCCGTCAGACGACATGTCGTCTATAAGGCAATCCGGCAGAAGCTTCATCCTTCCGCGTACGTAGGCGACGACGCTGCCAATCGCCACGCACGCTGCAAAACCCGCCGCCTGATACCCCATGGCGATCGTAACGCCAGCTGCCGAGATGCACCCGATGCATGCCACCCACACTGCCACCAGAGAGAGCACGGTCCCGACACCGAAGGTCCGCCCGGCCTTTAACCGCCGAATCCAATTCGCTCGCACACGCCTCATGCGGTTGCCCCCGCCGAGCAATGCCCCCACCACTCTGTAAACGTTTCGCGCGCCCGGACTATTCTGCTCACGCCATCGTCATCGATCCACACGACTGGCGCAAGCCCGTGGGAAAACCGGGTTTCCCATGGAAGGTGGTAAGCCCCAGCATCCAGCCACAATACGTAGTCGCCCACGGACACATCGCGTGGTAAGTAGAATCGCCCCAGCCGGTCATACGACATGCAGGTGGGTCCGCACACGGTTGTCAGTTGACGTTCACCGGCTCGGGGCGGGATCGTCATCAGTTCGTGCGTCTCCCAATCAGACACGATAGCGTGATTCGTCCGTCCACCGTCGCAGACCAGAAACCTGAGACCATTTCTTACTTTGATATCAAGCACCTTAATAATCAGCACGCCAGCGCGTGCCGTCATGAAGCGCCCATTCTCAAACCAGACTTCCCGCACGCTAGGCAAATGGCTTGGTATAGCCTGGACGATCCGCTTTAATTCGCTCAAATCAAATGGATAATGGCAACCGGCCGAGCCTTCGGCCCGCGCGCAAGCGCTCGCAGGCAGACCACCGCCACAATCTAGATACCGCGGCTCGATAGCAGCGCATCTACAGGCATCAGCCGTGTCCCTAATCGCTTCATCGAAGCACGCGGGCGTTTGCACGTCTGTTCGAAGGTGAAAATGCACGCCGTAGATTTCTATGTTCCGTTCAAGAAGAAAACGCGTCGCTTCAGCCAGCTCAACTCGGTCGAGACCGAATTGCGTTGGCTTGTCTGGCTCATCCGGATCGCGCTCTGCCTGTGGGCTGAAGCGTAGTCCGACGCGCCATTCCAACTGACGGCCGATGTCCGCAAGCGTGCGCACTTCGTCAAGAGAATCGTAATGCACGCGCAGGTGGGGGTAACGGTGCGCCGCGAGCCAATGATGCTTTGCCACGCCGTTAACAACAATATCGTCTGGACAATAGCCCGCCGTTAGAGCTGCCAGCAATTCGAACTCGCTGACGACCTCGACGCCACCGAACTGCGATTCTCTCCAGCATTTCAATAGGCAAGGCAGTGGCTGCGTCTTCACAGAGAGCCAATGCCGGATTGGCAGCCCTTCTGTGGCGAGCATCGTAACTGCTTGATAAGCGCGCGCGACGGCCGACCAGGAGAAAGCGAAGCACGGAGTTCCGCACAGCTCAATGGCCCGTGGCGCTAGCGCCATCCAATCCGGTCTCATTCGGTTTCTCTGCAAGTGCACAGCACGCTGATCGGTCGGTCTTTCCGGAAGGCACACGTGGAAGCGACGTCAGCGCGACGACTCGGGTTATCGCAACCCCAGTGCCGATGGTTTGATTGAGCTGTGCGGTCGTTAGCGCGCACGCCTCGGCCAATGGCACGATGATCGCCGTGAGCTCGAGGCCGCTATTCCGTTTAATCGCAACTATACAGACATCCTTCACAGCCCCAGACCCGCGAATCCGCTTCTCAAGATCAGACAGAACGACTGTGTGGCCATCGATGATGACCGTCTCCTGCTCACGAGCGACAACATAGAGATACCCGTCAGAGTCCATGTACCCGAAGTCGTCGGAGACGAGTAGATCCCCACGCCTGGCCTTGCCAGTAGCCTCGGGGCGGTTGGAGTACTTTGAGAAACCCGCCTCTTGGCTCCCAGCGATGCGCCCGACGCAACCGGGTGCCAAAAGCGCGCCCTCATCGTCAATGATGGACATTTCGTCTGTCAAGAACGGGCGGCCAACAGAGTTCGGACGGAGCTGCAGATCTTCTGGGTCGGTAATCGTCCCAAGCGACTCAGAGTTCCCCCAGGACTCGACGACATCGCATTTGAGCAACTCGGCCAACGCCTGCTTCTCATCGCCGGAAATCGGGGCTCCCATGGCCAGTACGCCTTGCGGGCGCGATAAGCCCGGACGCGACCTGCGTGGCGTGATAAACGCACGAATTTGATCCGGCACAAAAAAAGCCCACTCAACGGCGGCCTTGTGGCACCATAACTGAAAATCCTCCCAGACTTCATCGGCGTTATTATCGTCCTTGTAGTCGCAAAGCACCAGCGAACCGCCCACAAGAAGCGTCGCGAGACTCAGAACCAAGCCTCCGGTGTAAAACACAGGGCGTCCGATGTAAAAGACGGTGTGGCGCGTAAGGCCAAGTTCTAAACACCACCCGACGAGTTCCGTCACGATCGAGTAGTGGTCCCTCTCTATCCCCTTCGACACACCTGTGGTTCCCGATGAAAACAATACGGCCCAGAGATCCGTAGGCTTCGCATCATATCGCTGTACGGCCTCATCCGCATCACTCGCATCGCGAATATCAACGCTTGCGGGGCGTCCCCGTGCGGGTCCGAGTTCGACGTACCGCGCGTACCCTCCATCGTGGACAATTACCGCCGGTTGCGTGTCGTCAAGGTTGGTGCTCACGGCGGAGTCTCCTGATCCAAGATGCAGCAGCACAGCCGGTCGCCCCGTCCGTACACTCGCGATGGTTGCCGCAAGAGCATCGCACTTTCTCGCGACGGCAATACCAACGCGCGCGTGTTGTGGCGCAAGTTTGTCGAGGCGTCTGGCGATAGCATCTATGCGTGCGTTAAACTGCGCATACGTCGCTCCGAGGCCCGCCTCATGAATAGCTATCGAGCTGCTTCGGTAACGTGCCCAATGTGCAACCGCCTCCGACACTCCGAATTGCATCGCTCGCTCCTCTTTTTCGCTCCCGGCTCCGAGCGAGGGTTTTTGGCGCTGCCAAGGCAGCCTTCAGTCGTAATCGCTGGATAGGCACTTTCTGGTGGTTAGCACCCGCGCGTAGGCGTTTTCCATCAAATCCGCAACGGCCCGACGCACGGCCGCCTGTTCTTGAGCCTCTGTTCCCGGTGTGCCCGTCGCGTCCACAATGAAATCGACAAAGTAATCCTTGTCGTGGGCCTCGCGTGCGGTCGAGTCGCAACAGCAGTTCGTCATGAAGCCGCACACTACGACCCGGCCAACGCCTAACCCATGCAGAGTTCTGTCGAGCTCTGTGCCCGCGAACGCAGAGTAGCGCGTTTTCGTTATCTCGATCGGGCTTGAAGGCCGCTCCAATCGCGAGTCGTATTCCACTTCTGGGGTTCCAGCCTTGAAATTGAAATCATCTACTGGCTCTCCCGAGTAATCAAACATGCGCCCGAGATCCGTGCCATCCTTGCGATGGCAATGTCGCACTAGGACAATCGGACGCCCTTCGCTCTGAAATTTCGCGATTAGTTTGTTTATCCGATTGATGGTCGCGCGCGAGTCCTTGCAGAACAGCTCGGACCCAGGCTCAGTGTAGATCCGCTGTGCATCGATCACAAGCAGGGCCGTCTTCATCGGTCCAATCTCCGCTTTTCCGCGATTTTAGAAAGCTGAGACCCGCCGTCAAGTTCTCGAACATCTCGGCGGAGGGGCAGTGCTTCGCCAACGAACACTCGGTACACCTAGGCTTGCGGGCGGCACAAACCAAGCGCCCATGACGAATCAGCGCGTGGGCGAAGTAGGTCCAATCCTGCCGAGGGAGCAACTCCATGAGGTCTATTTCAATTTTTGCTGCATCTTTTGAAGTCTTACTTCTCCAGGTAAGGGCCATCCGCTCGGCGAGTCGCCCCACGTGCGTATCCACCACGATCCCCTCATGGCGGCCAAACCAAGTGCCCAGCACGACATTGGCCGTCTTGCGGGCCACGCCCGGCAATTGGAGCAGTTCCTCCATCCTGCCGGGAACCTCACCTCCGTACTGCTCGATGATGAGCCGGCAGGCCCCCTGGATGGATTTGGCCTTTTGACGAAAGAAGCCCGTGGAGTGGATGTCCCGCTCGAGGACCGCGCGGTCGGCTTCGGCGAAAGCCTTGGCCGAGGGGTATTTCTTGAACAGGCTCGGCGTGACCTTGTTGACGTTCTCATCGGTCGATTGGGCCGAGAGGATCGTCGCCACCAGCAACTGCAGCGCGTTCTCATGGCGCAGGGCGCAGGTCACGTCGCCATAAGTCTTACGCAGGCCGGCCAAGATTTTCTTCGCGCGCTTTTGACGCTCGGCAACGGACTCACCGGTCTTCGCCACGGCCATGATCTCGAACCTTCATCTGAGAAACGGTTTGCCCCGTAATCGCCGAATACTGGCGATCTGTCCGGCGTGGAAGGCCTCGTGCCGGGCCGCGTGGGCCACCGCCCCACGTTTGTCGCGGTAATGCGGGTGCGGTGATCCGCCGTCCTTGGCGTAGGCCGGTTCCGCCAGTAGGGATTCGCTCATCCCATGCACCGCTCGGAGGGCTCGGGCGTGAAAATCCGACATGACCTTGAGCACCTCGGCCGGCGCCGGAAACGGATGTTCCCCCAGGGCCTTGACCGGCTGGCCCATGGGGAAATGAGATTCAAACTCGGCGTTGAGTTCTTCCCGCCCCAGACAGCGCTTGAAGATGAGGACGTTCTGGGCTGCGGCCAGATGCCCGCAGAGCCACAGGGCGTGTCCCATGCCCGGTGCCGGCTGGAAGCCCCAGTCGTCGCCCTGGAGGTCTTCCAGGAGCATGAGAGTCCAGCGGCGGGTTTCGTCCAACAAATCGGCGAGAAGGTCAGCGGTTGTCATGGTCGGCAGTCCTCGATTATCGAATACCGATTCATCAGGCGGTTTCGCCCATGTAGCCGACCAGCCCTGCGGCGCCAACAGCGCTGGGTTACTCGATCGACAGCGTCGGCGGCCGTGCGCGGGCGTGACTGCGGGCTTCGACCTGGGCAGCGACGTTGCGAACCACCTGTTCGATCGCCTCCCGCACGCGCGTGTCGGTCTTGGTGAAGAGTTTCTCGGGCGTACCGTCGTCACCATAAATGCGCAGGTTGACGTTCAGCGGGATCTCGCCCAAAAAGGGCACACCCAATCGCTTGGCGGCGGCGGCGGCCCCACCGTGGTCGAAGATTTCGTCCCGATGTCCGCATTTGGGACACAGATGGTAGCTCATGTTCTCGATGATCCCCAGCGCCGGCACCTTGAGGGCCTCGTACATCTTCATCGCCCGCACGGCGTCCATCAGGGCCACCTCCTGCGGCGTACACACGATGACCGAGCCGGTCAGGGGGATGGCCTGCGAGAGGGTCAGCGGCACGTCGCCGGTGCCCGGCGGCAGATCGACGATCAGGTAGTCCAGCTCGCCCCAGTCCACCTGCCCGAGGAACTGCGTCACCACGCCGTGGACCATCGGCCCCCGCCATACGACGGCCTGGTCGGGGTCGATGATGAACCCGATGCTGATGAGCTTGACGCCGGCGGCCAGGATGGGGACGAGCCGGTCGCCGGTCACGTTGGGCCTTTGGCCGACGACGCCCATGAGCGTCGGGATGGAAGGCCCGTAGACGTCGGCGTCCAGCAGACCGACCTTGGCCCCGCGGCGCTGCAATCCGACCGCCAGCACGACCGCCACCGTGCTCTTACCCACGCCGCCCTTGCCGGCCCCAACGGCGATGATGCTCTTGACGCCGGAAAGATCGACTCCCGGCTTCGGTACCGTCGGTTGGTGAGCCGGCTTCTGACCCATGACGGGAAGTTCCACGCTGAAGGCTCCAAGTAGGGTCCGCCTGGCGGACTGCTTCCCGAAAGGTCCGCACCACGAACCCTCCAGGAGTATATAGTATGGGTGATGAGAAATGCCGGCTAGAGGTTTTTAAGGCGTTGTTCTTTGTCGTAGGTTTGGAGGGCGGCGATGAGTTCGTCCAAGTCGCCCTGCATGATGCGTTCGAGGGAATAGAGCGTCAGGCCGATGCGGTGGTCGGTGCAGCGGTTCTGCGGGAAATTGTAGGTGCGGATGCGTTCGGAGCGGTCGCCGCTGCCGATCATGATGCGGCGGGCGGAATCGCGGGCCTGCTGCTGCTCACGCTGCCGCTTCTCGTACAACCGGCTGAGCAGCACGCGGCGGGCCTTGGCCCGGTTCTTGTGCTGGGATTTCTCGTCGCGCATCGACACCGCGAGGCCGGTGGCCTTGTGCACCAGGCGGATGGCTGATGACACCTTGTTGACATTCTGCCCGCCGGGTCCGCCGGCCCGGGAGACAAACTCCTGGACGTCGGTCTCCCAGTTGATGTGCACGTTGATCTCTTCGGGTTCGGGCAGGACGGCGACGGTGGCGGCGGAGGTGTGGATGCGACCCTGGGCCTCGGTCTCGGGGACGCGCTGGACGCGATGCCCGCCGCTCTCATAACCCAGGTGCAGGTACACGCTTTCCCCCTTAACGCTCATGATGACTTCCTTGATCCCGCCGAGATCGGAGCCGGACTGGTCGAGTACCTCGACGGCGAAGCCCTTCTTGGCGCAGTAGCGCGTGTACATTTCGTAGAGGTCGCGGGCGAACAAGGCGGCCTCGTCGCCGCCGGTGCCGGCGCGAATCTCGAGCAGGACAGAGGAGATGGCGGCGTCCTCGCCGGTGACCACGGTTTCCTTGAGCGTTTCCAGGCGCCGGCCGCACTCCTGCTCCAGCACGGGGATCTCCTCCAAGGCCAGAGCGCGCAGCTCGGCCTCCTGGGCCGCATCAGTGCTGAGCGCCTGGGCCTCGGCGAGCTGGTCCTGGAGCTTGCGGAACTCGGCGAAGGGCGTGACCAGGCGCTTCAGGCGGCCCATTTCGCGGACGATCTCCTGGCTCTTGACCGGATCCGTCGCCACGGACGCGTCGGCCAGGCGCTCCATTAAGCCCTGGTAATGGTCCGCGACCTCCTGCAGCTTGCGGACAAACTTGCGGTCGACGTTTTCGCCCATGATGCGTTCACCCAGAAAAATCACGCGCTCGACGCGGGCCCAGGCCCGCGCGACGCGCGTGGTGGGTCAAGCAACGCAACGCTAGGACCGGGCCTTGCTCTTGGGCTTGGCCGGTTTGAAATACTCGCCCCCGAACTTTTTCTGAAAGCGTTCGACCCGGCCGGCGGTATCGACG
>JBGPAW010000086.1:0-11097 GCA_041480905.1 Phycisphaerae bacterium | reverse complement strand
ATCCCGAGTGTCTGCTGTTCTCGCGGAGCGGTCGCACGATCGCCGTCGCCACTCCCGCAGATTCCATCAGGGTGATTGATCTGTTGCCGGTCGTCGCCTTCGAGTATACCGACGGCGCCCGGAGACCGCATCGCCGAAAAGCGTAGGGTGGGTCCCGCGATGCACCTTCTTCCGGGGCTGCCAAAAAGCCCTGCCGGACCCACAGGAAGTGCGGTGGTGGCACGGCCAGCCCACCGCACACCCTGGCCCGATGATCAGACTTGCTCTGGAGCACTCAAACGTCTGCACGCTTGGGGCTTTGAAAGCGACGCGAGCGATTCTGCTTTGGACCGAATGGAGTCTTCGGTTATAATCATGCCAAGCATGTGCATTTCTCGAAAGAGGAGGCATGGTCATGTGGCAGCCGGCGAATCGGGAAGGGCTCCCGCGACGTAGTCGCCCTTGTGGGATGGGCAATGTCGCCGCGCGGGTTTTGAACCTGAGTAGAGTGCTGGTTCCCCTGGCTGGGGTGTTCCTATCTCCTGGCGTGCACCAGGCGCAGGCCGGCGGACCGGGCACCCAAGGCGAGGCCGGGGGCACGATCGGTAGGGAGGGACTCGTGCCCGGGTACGGCAACCGCGCCTCCAGCGCTGAGACCCTCAACACGACGGGACTGGGACGCAACGCCGCATCCGTGGTGCGTAGGCAGACCGATTCCCACGAGGGTGACTCGATCGTGGCGTGGGGTTGGAGCAACGTGAACCAGTGCGCCGTGCCGCCTCCGAACAGGAACTTCACGATGGTTGCCGGGGGTCTGTGGCACAGCCTCGGGCTGAAGACGGATGGCTCGATCGTGGCGTGGGGATCCAACACGGACGGCAAATGCGACGTACCAACGCCGAACACGGGCTTCGTGGCGGTCGCGGCGGGCAGGGACCACAGCCTTGGCCTGAGAGCTACCGGCGTCATCGAGGCTTGGGGTGACAATACCTACGGGCAATGCGGCAACTGGGGAACGGGCTACGTGGCGATAGCGGCGGGTTCGTTCCACAGTCTTGGCCTGTGGTCTACCGGCGTCATCGAGGCACGGGGAGACAACACCTTCGGCCAATGCAATGTTGGGGGCACCGGTTTCGTGGCAGTGGCAGCGGGCCTGCGGCACAGTGTCGGCTTGAAGTCCGACGGGTCGATCGAGGTATGGGGTCAGAGCGACCCGCCACCCCCGCCGAACACCGACTTTGTGGCGGTGGCGGCGGGCGTGTTCGGCCACAATCTCGGTCTGAAGGCCGACGGTTCGATCGTAGCCTGGGGAAACAATGGGTCAGGCCAATGCGACGTCCCGGAACCGAATACGGACTTCTTAGCGGTGGCGGCGGGCGCGCTCTCCAGCCTCGGTCTGAAGGCCGATGGCTCGATCGTGACGTGGGGAGACTGCAACTACAGCGTGTGTGAGGTGCCGTCGCCCAACATGGGGTTCGTGGCGGTGGCGAGTGGTTGGTACCATAGTTTTGGGCTGCGGGACGTTCGCCTGATCGTCTCTCTGGACGAATCGCGGACGGGCGACGGCCGGGAACCCGGAGGAGGCAGGTTCCTGACGAGCGGAGCGATGGCCACGGCCACGCAAGTGTTGTGGGATGCCGGGTTCTCCATCACCACGACATCAGATTTTATACTGGAGAACATCCTGGATGCCTCCGTCTTGTACACGGGGCTGGTGGATGTCGGCTTCAGCGCGCAGGAGATGGCGGACATTGAGCAGTACGTGTTTCACGGCGGGGGGCTGGTGATTCAGCGCGACCACACCGACTTGTACCCGGCCGCGGACGATTTGGCCGTGCTGTTCGGCGCCGAATACGACTGGGGACCTTATGGCGACGGCGTCCCATGCGAACGGACTCCGATCGCCCAGGTGGTGACGCATCCGATATGGCACGGGCCCGCCGGCGCCGTGACGTCGTATGACCAAATCTGGTTTTCGGGCGTCCTGGGGGGTGATCCGATCGGGACCGCTTCCGGGGTCGTGGCGCTGGCGGTCAGGTCCTACGGGGCAGGGCGGGTGGTTTTTCTAACGGATATCGCAGCGTGGGATGATATTGATACTTGTGACGAACAACTCACGCCGGTGCCTGGAAGCTCGAACGGTATTGTGTGGGAGAACATCTTCCATTGGGCGGACGGACGGCATTCGGGCGCGTCTTTTTCATCCTGGATCAACCCCGCGGGAGGCGACTTTGAGTGGTCAGACAATTGGAGCGACGACGTGCCCGGCGCCGGCAACACGGCGGTGTTTGATCTGCATTCCGGCGGCTACATAGTGCAACTCAATGATGACGCTACCAATGGTGGGCTGCGGGTAGGTGATGACACCGTGACGCTTGACCTGAACACCGCAGCATATTCGATTGGCGGAAACTGGGACGGCGTCCTCGTCGGCTACCGTGACGGCGACAGGGCCGCATTGACCCTTACCGGTGAAGGTGGTGTCTTATCCGTGTCCGCTGATGCGGTCATCGGCGTCTGCGGCGATGACACTGGCAGCGCTGTCGGCGAAATGTACGTCGTCGGTCCGGGGATTTCTTGGGAAGTGCGCAACATGGCGATCGGCTATGGTCTCGGCGCGCAGGGCGCCTTGACCGTCACTGATGCCGCCACGCTGCATCTTTTCGGTACGATCCCAAACGCCGCTTTTATCATAGGATATGGACCTTCAGATTGGTTGACCCGAACGAAACGGGGTTCGTCCGAGGGGAGCGTAACTGTCTCCGGAGCCGGTTCATCCCTTATTCTTGACTCCTGGTTCTTCGTTGGGCGCAACGGCACCGGAACGCTCAGAATTGAGGAAGGCGGTGAGATTCTGGCTATCGACTGCCACATCGCGCAGGGCCCCGGATCGATCGGCTCTGCCACTGTCACCGGAACCGGATCGAGAATGACCATCGCTGCAGTCGGCTACATTACCGTCGGTAGGATCGGCCATGGCACCCTACGGATCGAGGCCGGAGGAGAGGTGTCTCATCAAGCCCGGGATGCTGTGGTGGTGGTCGGTGTCTTCGATGGAGCCGTTGGAGAATTGACCGTGACTGGCGTCAACTCCAAGCTGAAGACACCGAATGCTGGCATCTATGTTGGTTATTTCCGCGGTGCCCAAGGTACCATGCTCGTCCAGGATGGGGGTTATGTGCTTTCCGGTGCTTGGCCTTACGGCGCCGGGGTCATCGGTCACCAGGCGGGTGCCGTCGGCGAAGTTCTCATCTCCGGTCCGGGTTCGCTCTGGGAGGCCAATGGCAGCTTGAACGTGGGCTACGAGGGAAGCGGCGCGCTTACGCTCAGCGACGGCGGTCGGATCAACAGCGAAGGCGCTTTCATCGGCCGACTAGGCAACTCGAGCGGTGAAGTCACGGTGAGCGGTTCGGGGTCGCTTTGGACCAGTACGGGCGATTTCGTCGTCGGGTCTCAACCCTTCGAGGCCATCCCCGCAGACGACCCGTTACTCTGGACCAGGACAGGTGATTTCGTCATCGAAGGGGACGGACCCGGGACGCCCACGGGCGCCCACGGCGAGCGGGGCGGCTTTGGAACGCTCACCGTCGCCGACGAAGCGCGCGTAACCGCCCCGGTGATCCTGATACTGGCTCATGGCGAGGTCACGGGAACGGGCCAGTTGCAGGGGCCGGTGAGCAACAGCGGCTTGGTGGCTCCAGGTTTACCTGTCGGAACACTGCACATCGACGGGGATTATGGGCAGCTCGCTACGGGCAGATTGAACGTCGAGTTGGGCGGCATGGTCCCCGGCGGCGAACACGACGTTGTTAGCGTTACGGGCGCGGTCCATCTCGGCGGCGAACTACACATCGAACTCATTGACGAGTTCGTGCCCGAGGTCGGCCAGCAGTTTACGATCCTGACCGCCGGTTCGGTGACCGGTGGGTTTCTCACGGTGACGGGGCAGGGCGGCTTCTCCGTCACCTACAATAGCGACGATGTGACGCTGACCGCGCTCCCACCAGACGCCCATATGACGGGCGCGGTTCCTGTCGATCAGGAAAGTCTCTGGCGATCCGCTAACAACGTCATCCGGTTGATGTTCGACGGGGACATCGCGGCGCCGCAGGCCGGGGAACTGCTGCTCCAGGAGTTGGGAACCAACGGGACCTTCGAGGCGGACCTTTCGACGAACTTCAGTTCAACGGTCGAGAGCGTCGACGTGGGCGGCGTTCAACGCCCGCGCGTACTCAAGGTTACGGAGAACGGTTCGTGGCTTACCTCCCGCACGTGGATCGGCATCCGCAACGTGGGCGGGGCGGAGGGCTGGACGGGCGTCGCGCCGTTCGAGATCCAGTACGTGGTGCAGGTGGGCGACGTGAACGCCGACGGCAAAGTGCTGGCCAATGACCTCAGCGCGATCTTTCCGAAGATTCCGACCAATCCCGCGGGCGATCAGGAGCGGGCCGACGTGAACGGCGACAGCAAAGTGTTGGCCAACGATCTCAGCGCGGTGTTCCCGCGCATTCCGTCGAACACGGTGCCCAAGCCGAGCGGGCATTGATAGAGCAAACGCAAGAAGCAAAAGGCAAGAGGGAAGACACCGTAGCCGTAGGGTCCGCGCTCGCGGACCAATGGGGGCGGTGTGCGGACGCACACCCACCGTTAAGTATCCGCCAAGTACTAATCGTTACCGGACTCCCGGTCTGATCGTGTGATCCCGGTGGCCGCGAAGTTGACTGGTGAGCAGCAGAACGGAAACAGGAGGGAACAGAGGCAACGGAGAAAGCAGTCTCTCTGTTTCCTCCGTGATCTCCTGTTCCTTGGTGGAAGGACCTGGACGGAAGGTGCGGATGGTATCCGTTATTCCTTGACGGGGCCTTAGGATCCACCGCGTTGCCCTGTGCGTCGCCCTCCGTGCCGCCGCGGTTCTCGTCGTCTCCTGACCCGATGTGCCCCGAGCGATAATTATCGTAATCTAATGATGTGGGCAAGTCAACCGCCCAGGTGTTTTCCCGCAGGGCGCACCGCCGCCACGGACCTCCGCCAGGCGCCGCCAACGCTATGACCTACCCGGCCAGAACCGGTGCGAGCATCTATCAACTGGCTGACGAGGTCATGGGCCCGATGGCCCAGACCTGGTCAATAGGGAGCAACGGCGCAGAAAGCCGGACCGTTCCCTGAAGGGAACGGTCCGGCGGTACGAACCTTGCTAAGATCGTCGGTCCGCGGCTTCGCGGACTACGGCGCGAAGTAGACGGTGAACGCGGCGAAATCCTCCAGATCGACGTCATTGTCGGCATCGAAATCGAAAGCGGCCAGACAGGCCGGGACGCACTGGGCTGCGGGTAGTTGCGGCGGAACCCCCGGACCAGCCAGACATTCGACGAATCCCGGATAGTCCGCGAGGTCCACGTTGCCGTCGGCGTTGTAGTCCCCGAGAGTGATCACGTCGCACTCGTCCGGGACGTCATTGGCGTTGCAGTCTTGGCTGAGGGGCTTGAAGCCGTGGATCTCGATGTCGTCGATGTTCCAGCCCGGGTAGGTCGTGCTGCCATCCGTCGGGCCCATGCCCCAGCGGAGGTATACGGCGGCTTGTCCGTTGGCCACCGCCGAGATGTTGTAAGTCTGGTAGGACCACTCGTACTCGCTGATGCTCACCGTACTGGAATTCGTAAACACCCGGGTCCAGTTGGTGCCGTCCTTCGACACGTCGATGATGGCCCGGTCGTATCTTTCCACCCCCAACCAGCGATAGAAACGCAGTTCCGTGCCGCTCCAGCCCGAGCAGTTCAGGGCGGTGGTGGTCAGGAAGTAGCCCGGATTGGGGATGTTGCTGGCGTAGTCACCGTTGAGGTTATACCCGTACACGTTGCTGCCGGTGTATCCCGAGGAGGGGTCGTGGTTGTGCGATCCCAGACCGGCCGGTACGCCGAAGGCCCACAGGCTCTCCGTGCTCCACCCCGGATTGCTGTCGAGGTTAAACGAAATCGACACCGGAAGGGCCACGTTGATGTCGCAATCATCCGGGATGCTGTTGCCATTGCAGTCGTTGCCCGCGAGCTGGCAATCGTCGGGGATGCCGTCGGGCTGGCAATCCTGGCTGGTGCCGGCGTCGATGTCGCAAACGTCCAACGTCCCGTTGCCGTTGCAGTCGTGACCTGCGATTTCGCACTCATCCGGTATGCCGTTGGTGTCGCAGTCGGTGCTGGTGCCGGTGGCGATGTCGCAATCGTCCGGAACGTTGTTGGCGTTGCAATCGTTGCCGGCCAACTCACACTCGTCCGGCGTGGTGTTGGGCTGGCAATCCTGGCTGGTGCCGGCGGCGATGTCGCAAGGGTCGGCGATGTCGTTGCCGTTACAATCAGGCTGGCACTCATCGGGGACGCCGTTGCCGTCGCAGTCGTCGCTCTGCCCGCAGCCGGGCACGTTGCAGTCGGGCAACTCGCAATCGATGTCGCACTCATCCGGAATGTCGTTGTCGTTGCAGTCGCTCACAAACGGCCAGACCATCTCGGCGGCCTGATAGATGTTCGCCGGGCCGCTGCCAGCGGTAGTCTGGGCCCAGGCGATCATCTTCATATCGCTCTGGTGGCTCCAGCTATAGGTATCGAAGGCGAACGTTCTGGTGACCTGCTGGCACTGCCCGGGAGCGAGGGTAATGTCTTGGGTGCTGGTGGCCGCCAGCTTGAGCCCGTTACGCGAGTAGGTCACCGCTGTGGGCCAGTGATCCAACACGTGGACCATGTAGATGCGCATGGTCTTGCCCGCGCCGCCCCCTTCGATGCAGACGTTGGCGCGGATGTCCCAAGTCGGGCCGCTGACCTGCGCGCCGCTCAACTCGATGGTGACGTCGGTGGAGATCGCGTGGCGCTGGTTGTACAGGTTCATGTACCAGTTGTACATCTGGTCCGTGTTGTCGTAAGCGCCCTCGGCCTCCAGCACGCCGTCAAACTCGGCCGTCGGCACTCCTGTGACGCCGTAGAACGTGGCACGGCTGCTTCCCCAGGGGATGGCGTAGGAATCAAGGTGGATTTGCACCAGGGTGAAGGTGCCCGGTGGGGTGGCGCCGTTGTAATTATCCAACATCCTGCCTAACGCCTGACCGGCGTAGGGGCAGTGGGGTCAGGTTGTGCCGGTAAATTCCTCCGAGATCACCATCCGGTTCGCCCCCAGAGCGGCCAGGGGAACCGCGGTCACCACCAGGGCGGCCAGGGTCCACCTAAGCCACACACCGTCTCTTGCAGGGAAAAAGCGTCCTGTCATTCCCAATCTCCTTATGCAGTTTGTAAAACGAATACCACCCACAACGCCGGCGGGTTTCGGCAGGCGGGGACTTTTCCCATCCTGGACCCGCGGGGTCCAGCATACCTTAAACCGTTGGAAGATTCAACCGGTTGGTACATTTGGCACCTGCCCGAATAGGACATTGGCCGGCTGATGACGTCAAATACGCGGCGCCGACTGCCCCGCCGCCAACGCCTGGGGCGGCGGAAAAGACCCCCCGTTGATGGCGGATGCCCCTTGCCTATCTTGACAGTGGCTAGGCGGGGGGTGGGATGGGGCACCTCCGGGGGCCATTCTCTGGCTTTCCCGGCGGCGGGTGTACCGCCTCCCTGTGGTTGAAAGAGGGGCTGGGCGGGGGGGGATCGGCCCCCTACCCCTTTCTGCGAAAGGGACGTGGCTTTCAGGCATCCAGGTCATGTTTCGGGGGTATTTTGAGGCGATTTTGGCGCTTGACACCTGGAATGCCAAGCTTATACTGGGGCTGTAGTTGGAGCGTGGAACCGGACCCTGTGCGCAGGCCGCGACGGGTGAAGTGTGCTCGTGGGGTGTTTGCGCAAGAGGGACGTAGGGTTTGCACCATCCACATAAGCTTCCAATGGACCTACCTAAGGAGGCTACCATGTCCGCCATTTCCTCTTTCCCTACGGCGACCTATGGTGAAGTGAACGTGGCCCGGGAGATCGCCGCCCGGCAACAGGCCTTGGATAGTATCGAAGAACGGAGACGCTGGCCGCGTAATATCCCGCCGATTTCGACCACGCTGCGCACGCTGGCCGGGATCGAAATACCGGCCTGCCCGACGGACAACCTCAGCGAGGGCGGAATGCGGCTGACGGTCCCGATCGGGTTCGGTGTGGCGGTGGGGCAGCGGTACGAGGTGCTGCTTCACCCCGCGGGCGCTGAGCCGGGCATGGCTGATCTGGTCGGCCAGGAGCGCTACGGGACGGTGGTGCGGACCGAGATCATGCTGGCATCGGAGGGGGACGACGATCGCGTGGGCGTCGGGCTGCGCTTCGACACCCCCATCATTCTGTAGGCCAAGTCCCTTCTAGCGCCGCGGTTTTCTACCGCGAAAATAGGGGGTTGAATCCTTCGCCATCCTGCGATATAGGAAGGCCGTTGGTGCGGGTAGGTGGAGACGCCGCAGGGCGGGTTTCATGCCCGGAGGAAACTCGCCCGTGAGGGTGCGGGTAGGAGATAGGCTTTGAGTGCTCTGACCAAGATCTTCATCGTGTTGCTCGCGGTTTTCAGCATCGCCTTCGCCATGTCGACGATTTCGTTCGTGGCTCAAACCAACAAATGGAAGAAATTGGCGGAGGACTATCAGGCCGCACGCGGAATCGTCGAAACGAAGATGCTCAATCAGAGCGCGGCCCACGCCGCCGAGAAAGCCAATTGGCTCGACGCCCGGCGGGAGAGTTTGCGTGAGAATGGGGAGTTGAACGCCAAGATCCAGAAGGTGCAGGAGGATTTGGGGAAAATTACGGCCGAACTGGCCCAAGTCCGGGCGGAGAAAAGTTCCTCCGACGCCCTCTCCCGGAACCTGACCGGCCAGCTCGAGTTGGCCAGTCTCGGCCGGGACAACGAGCAGAAGCAGCGTCAGACGTTCCAGGAACGCAACATCGAGTTGGAAACCCGCAACATCGACCTGAACAAACGCGTGAACGAGTTGACCGCTCAGGCCCTCGTGCTGGTTCAGCAGCAACGCCAATTCGAGCAGCAGATCAACATCCTGCGGGAGGAGAACCAGAAACTCGCGGCGATCACCCGGCGCGCGGCGACGGGGGAACTGGAAGCGGCGGGGGCCGGTTCCGAGGCGGTTACGCCGCTGGAGCCGGTGGCCGGTACGCCGATCCGCGGCCGGATTCTGGAGGTGGAGGGGAAACTGGCGACGATCAGCGTAGGCTCAACCGACGGCGTCCAGGCGAACATGACCTTCGTCATCTACCGCGGGGCGGATTACATCGGCGACCTGCGGATTACCGACGTCGAGCCGCATCGCTCGGCGGGCACGATTATCCAGGCCCGCGGCACGCCGCGGGTGAACGATCTGGTGGCGGATGAGGCCCGTTTCGGAATGGCGGGATAGAAGACCGCGCCGGGGAGGGTACCGGTACCGCCGGGACTCCAGGACCCGGGCGGATCAGGAGTGGAGCGACCAACCATGAGTGAAGGCGGTCCAACGCCGACCAGCCCGCAAAGCGACGTCTATACGATCTTGCTGATCGTTGCGACGTTGTTCTTGGCCGTGGCCACGGTGTTGATCCTGGTCCGGTCCCAGCAACTTTTCGGTCGCTGGCTCCCCTTGGGCCTGTGATAAAATTCGGGCGGCTTTGGCCCGCGGGTCCTTCATCTCGACGCCGGAAAGCGGTACAGTGCACGGATCACCTCGCTCCATGCCGGATACCTGACGGACCGGCCAGGCGAAAGGATGGCGTACCGTGATCTTCGACTCATTACTCGGCATGTTCAGCGTGGACATGGGCATCGACTTGGGCACGTGCAATACCCTGGTCTGCGTGAAAGGGGAGGGCATCGTGCTGAACGAACCCTCCGTGGTGGCGGTGAAGAAAGGCACCAACCGCGTGCTGGACAACGGGAACGCGGTGGGTCTGGTGGCCAAGGAGATGATCGGCAAGACCCCCGGTTCCATCTCCGCCATCCGTCCGTTGAAGGACGGGGTGATTGCCGACTTCGACATCACCGAGGCGATGTTGGGGTACTTCATCCGCAAGGTACACGGGCGGCGCAACTTTTTCAAACCGCGAGTGGTCATCGCGGTCCCTTCGGGGATCACCGCCGTGGAGAAGCGCGCGGTGTACAACTCGGCGGAGCGGGCCGGCGCCCGGCGGGTCTACCTGGTGGAAGAACCGATGGCGGCGGGGATCGGCGCCGGGTTGCCCATCGCGGAACCCACCGCCTCGATGGTGGTGGACATCGGCGGGGGCACCACCGAGGTGGCCATCATGTCCCTGGCGGACATCGCCGTGTGCGAATCCATCCGCGTGGCGGGCGACGAGATGGATGAAGCGATCACCAATCACATGCGGCGGACCTACAACCTGATGATCGGCCTGCAAACCGCCGAACGGATCAAGATCGAAATCGGCTCGATTTACGACAACGGCGAAGAGACCTCGTGCATGGTCCGGGGGCGCGACCTGATCAGCGGTCTGCCTCGCCAGAGCACGGTCACCAGTTCGGAGATTCGCGAGGCCTTGCGGGAGCCGGTCGGGCAGATCATTGAGTGCGTAACCCGCACCCTGGAGCGGGCCGAACCGGAGCTCTCCGCCGACCTGGTCCAAAACGGGGTCCATCTGGCGGGCGGGGGGGCCTTGTTAAGGGGTCTGGACAAGGTGCTGGCGGAGGCGACCGGTCTGCAGGTGAAAGTGGTCGATGATCCGCTGAGTTGCGTGGCCCGCGGCACCAGCGTCTACCTCGAACATCTGGCCGCCTGGAAAGACACCATGGAGTCGGACGACGACGAGCGCTGACGATGCCGATTCGTCACCACGCAAGACGTAACTCGCGCACGCGAATCTTCGTAGCTTTGCTGCTGTGTTCGCTCGTCGGGCTGCTCTTGCCCAGGTCGGTCACCGGCCGATTGATGAACCTCCTGCAAGTCTTCGTGCCGTTGCAGGACGCCGCCAACCGTGTGGCGGACGCGGTGGGGGGGGCGGTGGCGGGAATACGCTCCCCCAAGGTTTCCGCGGCCGAGTTCGAGCGCCTATCCGCCCAGAATCAGGCCCTCCGCCACACCGTCGCGTCGTTGCAGAGCACGATGGGGGCGCTGGAGCAGGCCAACCGGGAACTCGCCGGCCTCCGCGACCGGGGCATGCCGGGTAAGCT
>JBGPAW010000085.1:0-11167 GCA_041480905.1 Phycisphaerae bacterium | reverse complement strand
CCCTGAATCCGCAGCACGACGGCCTCGACGTGTTTGCAGGTCTCCAGGGTGTTCTTGCGGAAATCCGGGCACTCGCAGTACCGCTCGCCCGGGCAGAACCCTCGGATGGCCACGCGGTAGGTTCGCCCGCTGCCCGGCGAGTTAACGTGGTAATCGCCGAAAACCCGGTCGTCACCCAATCGGCGAATCCGGAATTTTTCTTCGGCGCCACGTTGCCGCCGGAGCTGAATCTGTTCTTCGCGCAGCATGGTCCCAATACTCCTTTCCGGTGTGCCCGAGGGGGTAGCGCGCCACCCGACCACGGGTTTCCGTCACCTGCGCATCATCGCAGTGGAGCCGATGGACGGCAAGTTTGAAACCGCCGCAAGAAGATCGCGGCGCTCAATAGGGAGGTCTTTAGCGAGGCGGGGATGGTGCGGCCGAGCTGGGAGAACCCAACTAATCCCAACCCGCTCGTCAGAGCGAGCCCGATTCCGAAGGTTCTCGCGTGGATCATGTTCAACCTCCTCCATGAAAAGGAACCTGCGCGCCGCCCACCTGTCTGCCGACAGGCAGGCACCCGCCGCGCCGGGCATTCTACGGAACCACGCGGTCCCGTCGATCACGCGCCAAGTACTATGAGCAGGGATTCCGCGCGCCGACGTGCCACTGCTCTCTGAGCAGTGCGTTGGACGTGGGTGCCCCTGCCTCCTGCCTCTTGCCTCGTTGCCTCGTTCCCTTTCCTCTGCGCAAACCTGTTTCACGTGAAACACGCTTCACAGTCTCACTTGAAACACGCCAAACTTGTTTCACGGGAAATACTTTAACCCGCCCCCGTTCGGCCAGGACGGGGGAATCGCCCGGGCGGCCAGACCGGAAGACCGGGCTACGTCCGCTTGAATTGCCGTTCCAGGTCAGTCACGGTGAGTTTGAGGGTGGTTGGTCGGCCGTGGGGGCAGTTGCTGGACTTCTCAGCCAGGTCCCTCTGGGCGATCAGCGCGTCGATCTCGTCGGGATTCAGCGGATCGCCGGCCTTGACCGCCGCCTTGCAGGCCATCATGTCCAGCAGTTCGTGGAGCACGGTTTCGGCGTGGGTGACCTTGCCTTGCTCGACGTGCTCCTCGAGTTTGTCCAGCAGGTCGCGCAGAAACGGCACCGCGTCGGTATCCTTGAGTAACGCCGGGAAGGATTGGATCGCCACCGCGTCGGGCCCAAAGGGCGTCACCTCGATCCCCAGCGTGTGGAGCAAGGCTTCCCGCTCCTGCAGCAGGACCATCTGCCGCGGCGCCACCGTCAAGGTCTCCGGGAGCAGCAGGCGCTGGCTTTCCAACGGGCCGGCGGTGATCCGTTCGCAGAACTGATTGTACAGAATCCTTTCGTGCAGGGCGTGCTGGTCGATGATGAGCATGCCTTCGTCCGACTCGACGACCAGGTAAGTGTTGTGCAACTGGATGGCCCGGCGCGCGCCGTGGACTTCCGTCCGCCCTGGACACGGAGCGTCAAGGGTCGGCGCGGTCTGAAGTTCGCGGGGCGCGTCCGGCGGGACGGATGCTTCGGCGTAGACGGAGCGCCACAGCTCGGCGCCGTGCTGAGTGCCGGCCCTTGACACTTGGGTGCAGGGCTGCGGTGCCGAGTGCTGAGAACCAGACGGAGGTTGCGTTCGTTCGGCATCGCGGTAGGCCGCCGGCGCAGAATCGCCCACGATGGGCGGGGCGGTGCGCAAGGTCTCGGCCCACTGGCGGCGGAGGGCCTCCGGGTCGGCCGGCGCCGAAGACCGCGCGGGTGGAGACCCGCGGCTGGGATGGGCGGGGGCGGTCCGCAGGGCGGGGGTCAGGTCGGCCCGCAGGAACGTTTCTCGAAAGGCGCTGAGCACCTGCGAATGGATCAGATTGGAATCGCGCCAGCGCACTTCGATCTTGGTCGGGTGCACATTGACGTCGACGGCCTCTGGGGAAATAGTTAAGAATAGAAAGTAAATCGGTTGGCGTTCGTGCTCCATCAGGCCGCGGTACGCCTCGCGCACGGCGTGCTGGATGAAACGATCGCGGATGTAGCGCCCGTTCACCAGGACGTATTGCCACGAGGTGGTCGAGCGCGACTGCATCGGCGGGGCGGCGTAGGCCTCGATGACCAAGCCGCGCTCTTCGCGTTCGAGGTGGATCAATTCGCCGGTCAGTTCCGCGCCGTACAGAGCCCCGATCCGGTCCCGGACGGTCTGCCCGGCGGGCAGATGGTGAACCCCGCGGCCGCCGTGGGTCAGCTCGAAGCCCACTTCGGGAAAGCCCAGCGCGAGGCGGGCGAACTGCTCGTGAATGTGGCCGGTTTCCGTGGCCCGGGTGCGGAGGAATTTCCGCCGCGCGGGCACGTTGCAGAACAGATCGCGCACCTCGACCGTGGTGCCTTCGGCGCAGCCCGCCGCCCCGCAGGTTTGGACCTGGTCTCCGGCGACGGTGATCTGGTGTCCCTCGACGGTCCCGCGAGGCCGCGAGACGATGCGCAGGCTGGATACCGCGCCGATGCTGGCCAAGGCCTCCCCGCGAAAGCCCATGCTGGCGATGGCGTACAGATCGTCCTCACCGGCGATCTTGCTGGTGGCGTGGGGCACGACCGCCAGGCGCAGGTCTTCGGCGCTCATGCCCTCACCGTCGTCGGTGACGCGGATGAGCTGTTTGCCGCCGTCCTCGAGGGTGACCGCGATGCGGGCGGCCCCGGCGTCGAGGGAGTTTTCGACCAGCTCCTTGACCACGCTGGCCGGCCGTTCCACCACCTCGCCGGCGGCGATTTTGTTGACCAGCAGATCGGGAAGGACGCGGATTTTACCCATCAATATTGCCAGCCCCGCAGAATCTGGAAACGAGTATAATCGGGCGTGGGCCAGCCGACAATCGCCGGCCTCCGACGCCTCGAGCGCGAAGTGAATGAGCGGATGCGGATCGTCGCGCACATCGAGAGAACTCGCCGGGTCGCGGAACTACCCGAGCTGTTTGCTCGCGCCCGCCAAGCGGGATTCGACGGCGTGGAGCTGGTGATCGGCGACGGCTGCACTTGTGAGTTGTCGTCGTCGGAGAAGGATTGTCGTGCGCTGGCCCGGCAGGCGGAGCAGTTCGGGACCGGCGTGCGTTCCGTGCTGCTGGCCGACGATCCGGCCGTGCGGCTGGCCGTAGCGAATCCCGAGGAGCGCGCGCGGAACGTCGAAACGGTCCGGGGCGTCGTGCAGCATTGCCGCTGGCTGGGGGCTGGGGTGTTACGTCTGGTGCCGGCTGCGCTTGGCGCCGAATCCCAGGGCATGGAAGCATCTTATCAAGAGGCGCTCAATCACACCTATGACAGCCTGGAGATGCTGCGCGTCGATTTCGAGCGTGGCGGCGTAGTGGCGGGGATGATGCCGTGCCACCACCGCTTCTTGCTCTCGCCGCCGGAGTTCCGCGAATTGCTCGACCGGCTGAATTCGCCCTGGATCGGCGCCGCCCTGGATTGGACGGCGTGCGCGGAGTTCGGCGCACCGGCCGACTGGGTCAGCACGCTGCAGCACCGATTGGCGGCGGTGCGCTGGGATGACCCGGCCGCCCGACTCGAGCCCGCCGGCGCCGCCACGGTCCGCGACGCCCTGCGCGACCTTCGCGCAGACGGAATATTGATCCGCGGCGACAAGCCGGATAAAGAATTAGATTGACGTGTTTGACCGCGAGGAAGCGCCGCATGTCGCCGCTTTCACGTGTTCGCGGCGGGCGTGGAAACGTCGACGCCCTCAGGCGCAAGCGGTTCGGTAATGTAAGATCCGGGCAAGTCTTGCGAGACGCGTTGAAGCATAGCGGCATACCGTACCGGATCACACCCCTGTTCATCAGCCAAACGGCGGCGGATCTCATGGAGTTCGTCAATCAGCGGTATCTCGATCACAAACTGATCTCCAATAGTTGCGCCGGTGTCACCAGGAGCGGCGACACCAAACGTCGCCGCGCATTCACCGCCTGGATATGCTCGAACTTATTGGCGTTGGCCAAGTGTTTGCAATTCCAGGTCACAAGATATTGTATCCGATACCAGGTGGCAAAGGCCAGGTGAAATGCGTCTCCCAGATCGTTCGAAGGCATGATCCCCTCGCGCACATAGAAGGTGGCAAGGGAGCTGATCTCATCGGTTACGGCCAGGCGTGGGAGTCCCGCCACAAGAGCTAAACAGCGCTTCCGCTTGACGGCGGGGTATCCAATGTCCTGCAGTTCCCGCAGGGTCTCATCGCTCACAAAAAGGTCGTAGTGGTGACGTGCGTGGTCCCAAAACTGCACCGTAATCTCGCGCCAAGCTTGGATGATCGTCCCGGTACGTTCTTCATAGTAGAAGGAGGGGATCGTCGCATCGAGGTATACCATAGCTTTCATCGCCACTCCTCCCGCCGACATCGGTACCCATTATCCCTTCTTTCGCGGACGGGTTCTTACCCTCCCCTTGGTTCGTGTTTTTGCGCCTTTGCGGGCCGCTTTGATTTGGGATGCCGGTTGGCCCGCGCTACGCTTCTTGACCGGCCGCGGAACGCGGGCGGCGGCGCGTTGGGGTGGGCGCAGTTTGCGGAGGACCCGGGCCGCCGTCGCGCCGATCGTGGCCGGAGAGGCGGCGACGGTGACGCCGGCCTTTTTCAAGGCGGCGATCTTGGAGGCCGCCGTGCCTTCGCCGCCGCTGATGATGGCGCCGGCGTGGCCCATGCGCTTGCCCGGCGGAGCGGTCTGTCCGGCGATGAAGGCGACCACCGGCTTGGTGACGTGGTCGCGGACGTACTGGGCGGCGGCCTCCTCGTCGCTGCCGCCGATCTCGCCGATCATGATGACGGCGTGAGTGGCGGGGTCTTTCTGGAACAGCTCCAGCAGCTCGATGAAGTTCAGTCCCTTCACCGGATCGCCGCCGATCCCGATGCAAGTCGTTTGGGCGATGTCGCGGGTGGTACACTGCCAGACGGCTTCATAGGTCAGGGTGCCGCTGCGGGAGATGATGCCGACGTTCCGGCTGCGGTTCTGCGGGGGGCGATGGATGTAGCCGGGCATGATCCCGATCTTGCACTCGCCGGGCGTGATGATGCCCGGACAGTTGGGGCCGATGAGCCGGACGCCGCGATCGTCCAGAAACTTGCGGACCTTAACCATATCGAGGGCGGGGATGCCCTCGGTGATGGCCACCACCAGTTTGCATCCCGCGTCGGCGGCTTCCATGATGGCGTCGGCGGCGAACGCCGGCGGGACGAAAACCATCGTGGCGTCCGCGCCGGTGGCCTGCACGGCTTCGTGACAGGTGTTGAACACCGGCAGACCGTGCTCGGACTTGGTGCCCCCCTTGCCGGGGGAGACCCCGCCCACGAACCGCGTGCCGTACTCGATACACCTGGCCGTGTGAAACGCGCCAGCCTGACCGGTAATGCCCTGACAGATGACCTTGGTACGCTTGTTGACCAGAATGCTCATTCTTCGCCGATCCTTCCCGCAATTCGCTGGGAATGGAAGCCGCTTCCCGCAGTCGGTCGCCGCGCTGGAGCCGTCGCGGAACGGCGGCGATTATAGGATCGGCACGGTCGCCCGACCAGCACCGGACATTCAAATCCGCCGAGGTTCTCCCTGACGGAAGTTGTGCTGAACGCGTGGTGAACATGAGGTAGGGTTTCGCTGGTGCGGGGATGGGCGGATTGTGAAGCGGCGGCCTGGAATAGAGTGCTACTGTAAGGCGGGTCCTCCTGGAGAAGCAAGGCAACGGGCAGCGAGGTGATCTGACCGCTGCCCTGCTCATAACCCGGATTTCCCAGGTTCCGAAGGCGGGAGCGGCCGAATTGGCGCCTCGGCGTGCCGGGAGGTCGGCCCGATGGACGCAAGCAGGGGCAACACGGGCCGTTTTCGCTTGAATCGGATAGCTCGCCCGGGTACGATCACGGCTTGAGGTGTGATAATTGGGAAATGTCGGTTGAAACCGACACCGACCTGTGCCTGAGCATGCTGCCGGCCGACCAGCAGCAGTTGGCCGAGCACTGTTCCTAACCGTTTCGGCAGATTGGAGGGTCCGCGATGTCTCGGAACATCCGTTCGCTCGTGGTTGGCATTGGGGCCGGCGCCATGGCGCTGGTCTGTTGCTTCGCAGCCTGCACGGCCAGTGTCCGGCCGGGCGGCGGTGGCGGCGGCCCGGCCATCGACTTCACCATCGGTGGCAAGACCTTTACCATCGACTTCGGCGGGCAAGCGGTGTTCGACGTGGTGGCGGACGGTCCCGCCGTGGAAAAGGCCTTCTCCGTCCGGCTCTTCGAGCAGACACCCACCGACGAGCCGACCGAAGCGGAGTTCATCGTCGAGCAGGCGGATGTCCAGATTCTCCCGCGGGAAAACACGACGGTGAAGTGGAGCGCTGCCGATGCTCCCCTGGCCGAGGGGGACACCGCACGCGTGCGGGCGTTCGTGGCCGGGCCGTTCGCCACCGATCCCTGTACGGAAGGCTCGCTCGCCATGGAGTTTGAATTGCGCCAAGTCAACGGACAGACAATGATGTACGTTGGCGGCCAGGAGGTCGATGTCCAGGCGCTGTTTCACCTCGGCTCGCCCCATGTGGGTCTGATCCGCCAGGGGGTGTTCACGCTGTGCTTGGAGGTTTCATCAGACAATGTGACTTCGCGCATCCAGATCAACGGTCTCGGCGTGAAATTCTATCCCGCCCAGGAGCCCGCCAACGCCAACGAAAATCAGAACGCCAACGACAACGCTGACGGCAACGCCAACGACAACGGTGGCGGCAACGCCAACGACAATACGGCCGACAACACCAACGACAACGCCGGCCCGCCGGTCGATCCTCGCGACCCCGACGGCGACGGCAACTTCACCGCCTCCGCGTGCGACGCCCTGGACGCCGTGGTGCTCATTCCGGGGGAGCCGGAACTGATTGACTCGAGTTGCGCGGCCGATGCCTATTTCCAGAACATCTCTTCCCGAGACATCGCGGTGTATATGTTGATCGTCTGGGACAACTGGGAGAGCGATGATGAGGGCTGGTGGAGTCAGGGTGCGCCCGCCGGCGAAACCGCCGACGACGTCGTCCACTCCTACGCGGCGTCTAACATCAGCGGCGGCCAGCGGATCGTGAAGTACATCGCCGAAATCGCCGCCACGTGGGCCGACGAAGACTACTTCAACGGCTGCGCCTGGATCAGCTCGGCCATCCGCGAAGACGACACGCAGGAGAGCTTGGCCGACCTGCGCCGCCGGTTCACCGAGGGTGCGCGGCCGTGCGAATGACGCCGGCGGAAGGCATCGAGAACGCTGGCGGGGGCGGTTTCGAGAACCTGACCCCCGAATGTCAGGCCATCAGTGATCGAAGGTCCGACGCGAGGAACCAGTTGCAGGGCCTTCCCGAGGACCAGTGGGAAGGGTCCCCGGCATGGTGTGATTTTCTGCAGAGTGATATCGATTGGATTCAGGCCGGGTGTTGTACATTTGAAACCGAGACCGACCTGTGCCTGAGCATGCTGCCGGCCGACCAACAGCCGTGGTTGGCCGAGCACTGTTCCTAAGCGTTTCGGCAGATTGGAGGGTCCGCGATGTCTCGGAACATCCGTTCGCTCGTGGTTGGCATTGGGGCCGGCGCCATGGCGCTGGTCTGTTGCTTCGCAGCCTGCACAGCCAGTGTCCGGCCGGGCGGCGGTGGCGGCGGCCCGGTCATTGACTTCACCATTGGCGGCACCACGTTCACCATCGACTTCGGCGGGCAAGCGGTGTTCGACGTGGTGGCCGATGGTCCCGCCGTGGAAAAGGCCTTCGCCGTGAGGCTTTTCACCGACACGCCGGACGACCGACCTGCGGAGGCCGTGTTGCTGCTCTCGCCCGATAACGTCACCTTCACACCGGCCCCGTCCACGAACAAAGTGCGGCCGACGCTTCAAACCCCCGCGTTCGACGGCGTGGTGGACGTCGCGGTCTACATGGCCGACGCAGCTACCGCGAATCCCTGCGAACACGGGATCTACGTGGGCTCGTTTCATGGTGTGCTGTCGTCCGATGGAGCCCTCAACTCGCTGACGCCCAATGAGCATCGTCTTGCGGGTTCTCTGCTGGACGCGGCCCGGTCCGGGACCATGAACATGTGCATTCAGGTCACCGCCTCCGGCACGGGCCAGGTCATCATCGAGGAGATGCAGGTCCAGTTCAGCCAGACCCAAACACCCGCCAACGACAACAGCCAGAACGCCAACGGCAACGCCAACCTGAACGATAACGCTGCCGATAACGACAACGTCGGTGGGAACGCCAACGACAACGGTGACGGCAACGCCAACGACAACGTCGGTGGGAACGCCAATGACAATGGTGGCGGCAACGCGAACGACAACACCGGCCCGCCGGTCGATCCCCGCGACCCGGACGGAGACGGCGACTTTACCGCGTCCGCGTGCGACGCCCTGGACGCCGTGGTGCTGATTCCGGGGGAGCCGGAGCTGGGCAACATGGGCACGACTTGCACCGCCGACGCCTATTTTCAGAACATCTCATCCCGCAACATCTCCGCGCTCTTCCGGATCGTCTATGACAACTACGAGATCAGTCTTGAGGACTGGTGGGATGTCACCGTGGCCGCCGGCGAAACCGCTGAGTACCCGGGCTATGCGGCGTATACCCTCCCCGGCGGTCAGCGGGTCGTCAGGTACATCGCCGAAATCGCCGCCACGTGGGCCGACGAAGACTACGCCGTGGGCTGTGACTGGATCATCCAGGCCCTCCGCGAAGACGACACGCAGGAGAGCTTGGCCGACCTGCGCCACCGGTTCACCGAGGGTGTGCGGCCGTGCGAATGACGCCGGCGGAAGGCATCGAGAACGTTGGTCGGGCCTGGGTAGCCAGACCCCGGGGGGCACGGACAAGCGCAGTCCCGACGGGTCGGGAGGGAGCTTGTCCGCGAACAATCCTATCGTTCCCCCGAGCGGGTAGTCCGTGCGTCGTGGTACCGAGCAGCTTGGGTCTGCGGACCCAGGGCTCAAACTTCAGCGCTCGGTCGCCGCCGGCGAGGCATGAGCGTCTGCCACTCATGGCTCTCCCCCGTCGGAGTGCCAACGGTAGGGCCGAACCGGACCGCCGTCACGGTCCCTGTGCTGGAATACCGTTGGGAATAGCCCGGCTCACAGGATGCCGCCCATGGGTATGAATAACGAGCCTGTGGCGACCGGTCGCGATGCCCCGCGCGTCACCGCTTCAGAGTTAGCGCAGGTTCCAGCCCTCGGCTGCGCGGGCTCGCCGCCGGTGCGGCTTCGAGCTTATGTCCTTGCTTACCTGGCCGTCGCCGTCCCCATCTGCTTCCTCCTGCTCGGTCGCACGGACGTGGTCTCCATGGAAGGCATCATCGCTCTCGGGGGCCACCACATGCTCCAGAGCGGGGACTGGCTGGTCCCTCGGCTTTACGGCGAGATGTATGCCTTCAAGCCCGCCCTGGCCTATTGGCTGGCGGCCGGGACGGAGGCGCTGTTCGGCCGGCAGACCGAATTCACGTTGCGGTTGCCGACAGCGCTGTGCGGTTTTGGCCTGGGCCTGGCCCTGTTCATCGCCATGGGGAGACTGATTGGCCCTCGCTGCGGCCTGTATTGCGCCCTGGCCGCGATCACCTCGGGACTGTTCCTCGAGCAGGTGGACATGGCCGGCTTCGAGTTGCCATTGGCCCTTGGATTGACCGTGTCCATGCTCGCCGCCTGTCGCAATCTGGCTCGAGATGAGTCGGATTGGCGCATCTGGATCCTGGGGTATGCCGGGCTGCTGCTGGCCTTTCTCAGCAAGGGACTCCCTCCGGTTGTGTTTTTCGCGCCCGGGCTGATCGTCGGAGCCATGGCGGCCAAGCGGCTGCCGCGCCTTGCCGGTAGTGGACATCTTGCCGGAGTCATGCTCTTTCTTGCCGGCGCCGGGTTGTACGCGTGGTTGGCGTACCGTGCCGAAGGAATCGATGCGTTCCATCAGCACTTCGGCGAGATCGCTCTGCGCTCCGGCCAGTGGACGCCCGGCCGCGTCCTCAAGAGCGTACTCAAACCGGTGGTCATTTTCGGCGTAATGCTGCCGTGGTCGGTCACGCTCGTCGGGTGGGCGAGCAGGCGCCTACGGCCCGTGCTGTCGAACGAAGAGGCACGGATTTCCCGCGTGGCGTGGGCGTTCCTGATCATGGGAACGCTGACGTTCCTCTCTGTACCGACGGGCAACACCCGCTATTACCTGCCCTTGGTGACGCCGGTGGCGCTCCTCGGCGGCCTGGGTGTGGAGCGCTTGCCCGGGCGGCGGGCGCCGCAGGCGGCTTGGGCTCTGACGATGACCGGGCTCATCGTCTGGGTCGTCCAGGTTGGTTTTATCCAACCGCATCGGGCGGAGAAGCGGTCCCTGCGCGGCGTGGCGCAGGCGTTCGACCCTCGCGTACCGCCCAAGACGGTCGTCTACGTAGATACCCAAGACGACTATTCCTCGTTGTTCTACTACCTGGGCCGTCCGGTGAAGTCCTGGCGCTCGGCCGAGGACCAGCCGCCGAGCGGCAGCTATGTCGTCGTCGTGGACCGGCGCGCGCCCCCGCTGAATCTGCGCAGCAACCTCAGCCTTGAACCCGTCGCGGACCAACTCGCGCCGGACGGGCATCGCTACACCCTGAGCCGGCTGGTGCCTGCGTCTCGGTAGCGGTGGCGCCACGCCATCCGCTCCCTTGCCCGGCAGGCCGCGACGGTCGAGACGCTCTGCTTGAGCAGGGCAATGAACGATAAGACGTGGTTGTACCGGCGCGCGCGGAATGCACGGCGTAATTCCGGTCAACCTCAGTCCGTCTCGGGCGCCTGCACTTTCTTCTTGCGGGCCGCCTTCTTCCGTTTATCCGGTGGGCTCCACACCATAACCCCTTCCACGCTTTTGCCCATCGCCTTGGCCTCCTCGGCAGGTGGCGCTCGAAGTAGTCGCCCTTGCTCGCCGTACGCCAGGGCCCGCTCGTTGTGCTACTGCTTAAGCCAGGGGATCTCCGCCAGAAGGTAAGGGGCGTCCAGCCAGCCAAAGGCACGCTTGTTGACAGAGCAAACGGCTAAAAGAGGATGAGGCGTGTTCTGTCAATGGGGGTCATATTGGTTATCTTCGCATAAAGCAGTGGCACGTCAGGGCTCGGAGGGTGTGGCCAGAAACTATGGCAGGAATCATGGCGTGCGATGGACCTGTGCAAGGCT
>JBGPAW010000084.1:0-11175 GCA_041480905.1 Phycisphaerae bacterium | reverse complement strand
AGGAGGAGTGCGCCAAGTGTGACGGCGGGGCGGGACGGTGTGTGAGCGAGACCTGCGAGCCGGTGGCGTGTCGGCTGGTGCCGGAGATTCTGGAGTTAACCGCTTGTCCGGGCGTGACCGTCACGGCGCCGGTGACGGTGCTGGCGTGTTCGCCGTACTGTGTGGCCGAGGAGGCCGTGGGATTAAGCGGCGTGGACTTGCCGCCGGACTGGATGGTGTTCGGGTCGGCGTCCTGTGTCACCGGCACGGGCGATTTGACCGTGAACATCCCGCCGGACGCGCTGGTGGATCACGTTTACGACCTGACGGTCCGCGGCTGGATCGACGGGGACGCCTGCGGCGAAATCACCCTCCACGTGACCGTGCGGAACCTGGTGGACCTGGAGTTCGAGGGCGTTACCGAGCCCTACGAGGAAGACCCGGGCGGGTTCTTGTGCCTCAATGACGATGACGACAACAACGACGGCATTCCGGACAAGGATGAGCCGCCCGGGCCTCCTGGGACCGCCGGGGAGGATGAGCTGCGCCCGGTGAGGATCAAGGTGGACCTGGAGGTCACCACCGGCACGGTGGAACTGGTGGCGCTGCCAATCAGCGGGGGTCGGGTGAAACTGTATGAGTCGCCGGACCGGTCGAATCCGCTGCCTTGGCCGAACCATAAGACCTGGGACGTTTCGGAGTTACCGATCATCGCGGGGTATCGCCAGGTGACGGTGTGGGTGGAAGGGACCGAGGTCAGCAACTTCGCCCGCGACGTGCACCTGCACGTGCAATACATCGGCCCCGGCGGCCCCTGCGACGACTGGGTCACCCTGACGGTGGTGCACGTCGCTGCGGTGGAATGGGACGAATTCGAGGAGGCCAGTACGCCGCTGGATGGCTGCCCCAACAACGGCGGCGTGCGCATGTTCCCGGACAAGCGCTACCCGGTCGATCCCGCACAGGCCAACCGGAACAAGGTTGCCCTGTTGGCCACCATCGAACCCGTGTTCGAGGGGGTACCGGTGCGGTTCCGGGTGTGGGACGTGGACGATCCCTTCGACCAAAACAATCCGGCCATGCCGAACGTCCACCTGATCGACGGAGACACCAGCGGGCCGGACAACCGTCTGCCTGGTGGCGGCCCCGATCCTGCCGTGGGGCAGTGGACTGCGTCCACCGACGCCGGCGGCCAAGCCCGCCTCACGGTGACGGTCTCGATGCAGCCCGGGAACAATTACCGGGGTGGTGCGTCTACGATACTGGACGCCCTGGATGACGATCAGGTGACCCAGGCGGAGGTGGACGCCAACGCGCCCGTCCCGCCGGTCGCGCTGACCGAAATGCTGACGGTTTGGCGCAAAGTGTGGCTGGAATTGGACTCGATGGGCCCCGGTACGGACATCAGTTACACCGGTTTGATCGACGAAATCACCAACAACAGTCCCCACCCCGGCGACGGCACGATCGAGTTCGACGGGCCCGACATCGACGACGACGGGCGCTTTGAAGGCGGGACCATGAGCGTGCCGTTTACGGGCAACAGCTATGTGATCATCGACAACGTAGACGTGTTCATCGACGACGACTACACCATGAGCACGCTGGTCGCCGCCGAGGACCTGAACAAGGCCGCCACGGTGGTGGACGACGACACGGCCGTGTTGCCCAAGACGCCGGACGCCAACCTCGCCGTGCTGAACGACAAATACCGCAACTGCTACCTCGAGTTCATCGAAGACCCCATCGTCCGCGACAACAACAACGTGTTCGTGGCGACGTTGGCGCGGGACGGATCCGTTATCGCGACCAAGGGTCTAGAGAACGCGGACCTGACGCCCGCGCCCAATTTCTGGCTCGCGATCGTGGTGGAAGGCTACCAGTGTCATCACGACGCCAGTGGCGACAATGCGACTACGGGCGATGGGGACCCCGATCGCCTATACCATATCCATGGCACCGCCTCGCAGGCCGGTGACGCGGAGTTAATCTTGGGCATTGCCATATCAAACGCTCAGAATGTCTGCTTATTCTTTCTTGAGACGAACCAGGACTTCGTTGCCCAAGGCACCGCCGGTTACTGGCCCGGGCTTACGTTTCGGCCACTCGACTTCATCGAGCCGCGTGTCATTGCTCATGAGGTTGCGCACATCATCGGTCTACCCGACCGTCCCGCCTCCGGCACGCTGATGGCCGGATGGTCCGGCGCCGACAGTGCATTCGATGCTTTGGAAGTGACCATGGTGCGCAGCAGTCAGAGTTTAGACAGTCACGAGAGGTGATGCAGGAGGATCGTCATGACAGTTTGTGTATGGCTGACTGTGTTGCATTCCAGCCTTCCGATTGCGGTGTGCCTCTTCACGGAATCCGCTCCCCCGACTACGCTTGTATTGCAGGCGTTGCCCCAGCAGGCGGAGGTCGTCGAGAAACTACCGCTAGTGGTGAAACTGACCATTCTCAATGCGGGCGAGGACACCCTCTACACCCCCTTCCGGGACTGCCGAGACGCTGGTATGATTACCCGCTATACCACATTGATGGTGGCACGGGGTGATCGCACGTATACGATCGACTACCTGGGCGGTCCAAAGGCGTCCATACCCGTTCCACCCGCGGATCGACCCTTTGGAGGCGGTGCTAGCTTGACGGTGGAGCGCGTTTTCTCGTTGGTTATGCGCTCACCACCCCCGCAGAGGTGGGCTGGTGATCCCACTGAGCTAATGAGCTTTCTCCCGCCAGGAGATTATTCCGCACATGCTGAGCTGTTTATTCCGCCTGATCAGAAGATTGTGTCCGACCAGTTTGAGTTCAAAGTCACGGAAGCAGGCGGCGCCGAGCGCGATGCGCGCGACCTGATCAGCATTCGTCATGTTGACTTCCTGGAAGGTCAGGACCGCCCGCTGGACGAAGGTGACTACGACGGACGGAAGTCTCACGGCAAGGTCGATGTGTCGCGTTTCGGGGAGCTCCAGCGAATCCTGGTCGATTTCCCTGACTCGACGTACGCGAAGTGGATCCGCTTCTGGAAACTCTACCACCACGGCCCGGTCGATGCGGCTTTGGAGTATGCTCGTGAGCACCGGGACTTCCCCCTTTCGGACAACCTGATGTTGCACGTGGCTGAAGGACTGTTCAGCGACAAACAATACGGCCGGTCGCGCGAGGTGCTGGCCGAGTTGGTTCGAGACTTCCCCGACGGCGACACCCACGCCCGCGCAGTGGCCCTGCAGGAGAAGTTGACCAAGAAACCGTAGCGCCCGGCACCATTTTGACAGGGTGAGGCAGTTGACTGCACGTACGACCATCGCAGGTCGCGGGGCAGGGGCGTGTGCGTGCCCAAGCAGGAGTGCGCCAAGTGTGACGGCGGGACCGGACGCTGCGTCGCGGAGGTCTGTGTGCCGGTGGCGTGTCCGCTGCTGCCGGAGATTCTGGAGTTGACCACCTGTCCGGGCCGGGGCGGGCCGGCGGCCCCACGCGAGGTGAGCTATCGACCCCGGGAGCTGCCCGGAAACGCGCTGGCCGAGCTGCGCAGCTTCTACCAGGCCTTCGCCTACGAGCCCGTGCTGCCGGAGCCGCCGGATCACGTGGCGGTCGAGATCGGCTTCGTGGCCTATCTCCGCTTCAAGCGGACCTATGCGGTGGCCCGCGGCGTCGAGGCGCAGGCCGAAATGTGCGCCGGCGCCGAGCGACACTTTATCGACAACCATCTTCGCGTGATCGCGGACCCACTCGCGAAATCGCTGGCCATCTCCGGCATTCCGTATCTGGCCCATGCTGCGGAAGCACTGCGCCTGCGCGTGGCTGGCACTTTGACCGGATCCAATAGGCATGATCCGAGTGCAGAATCATGAGACATGCGGACCATGAGCTTGTTGCGACCGCCGCCCAACCGTTGGTTGACGGTTGCGGTCGGCGCATCGATCACTTGCGGCTCTCGTTGACCGACGGCTGCAATCTCGCCTGCAGCTATTGCTCCGCCGGCGACACGCAACAGAATAGCCGTTGCCTCGATGTCAACTTCGCGGTCGCGCTCGTCCATTGGCTTTCCCGGCAGCACGGCGTTCGTTACGTCCGTCTGACCGGCGGCGAGCCGCTGCTTCATCCCCAGCTTACAGAACTGGTAAGCCGGTTGAAAATGCTCGGCACGTTGCACGAGATCACGCTTACCACGAATGCGCAGGTGCTCGCGCACAAAGCTCAGGTTCTGCGCGCGGCCGGTCTGACGCGCGTCAACATTTCGCTCGACACACTGGATGCGGAGTGCTTTGCCCGGCTCACACGCGGCGGTCGCGTCGCTCATACGCTGCGGGGAATCGAGGCGGCGCTCGCGGCGGAGCTCACGCCCGTGCGAATCAACGTCGTAGTCCAGCGCGGCGTTAACGACGCGGAGCTGTGCCCATTGGCGCAGTGGGGTCTTTCCCGCGGTTGCACCGTGCGTTTTCTCGAGGTCATGCCGGTCGGCCCGTCGCGGGGCGCCCTGCATGAGCGGCTTGTCCCCGCCGCGGTGATCCTCCAGCGGCTGGCCGGGCAGTTCGCCCTGCAACCGATCCCCGCTCCGCCAGGGCAGCCCGCTACGGATTACGCAGCCACCAGTCTGGCAGTCGGCGGCCCGTGCGGCGTGCTCGGCGTGATCGCATCCACCACGCAGCCTTTTTGCGGTTGCTGCCGCCGCCTGCGGATCACGTCGCGCGGCGAAATCCTCTCGTGCCTCTTCGACACCCACGGCTCCAGCCTCTTGTCAGCCTGGGATGGATGCGCACTGGCTGAGGCCGCAGCGAACAGAATCCTCCAGGTCGCGGTGCTGGCCAAACCCCAGATGGGAAGCCGCACCCAGACTAAGCCTATGATTTCGATCGGTGGCTGAGACCGCCGCCGGGCGCGCCGAACTTTGAGAGGAAACACGCGGGATGGAACGACCACAGGATTTCCCAGACCTCGAGAGCGCCGGCACGATCGTCGCCGTGAGCATCTCCTCCGGCGGTATTCCCAAACGAAACGTGGAACAGGCGGAGGTCACAGTCCATGGCCTCGTCGGGGATGGGCATGCGCACGAAAAGCATCGTCGTTCGCACCGCGCCGTTTCCGTTCAGGATGTCGAGTTGCTCGACCAACTGGTCGCCGAGGGTTATGCGGTCGGAATGGGGATCATGGGCGAGAATCTGACGGTGCACGGGCTGAACGTCCAGCAACTCGCAGTGGGCGATCGGTTGTACCTTGAAAATGGACCGGTGCTCGAACTGACCCAGCCGCGTAAGCCGTGCTATGTCCTGGACGCTGTGCACCCGCACCTCAAGGAGGTCATGGTCGGACGGTGCGGTTATCTCTGTCGCGTGGTTCAGTCCGGTACGTGTCGTGTCGGTCAGCGGATAACTGTGGAGCGCCGCCTCCACTTCTAACGTATGGGTAACGCCCGGAAACAGAACGTTATACGCTGCGTGGCCGGCGTGCTGGTCGGGGGGCAAAGTGCGCGCATGGGTCGGCCCAAGGCGACGCTGCCGCATTCGGACGGACGCACGCTGGTGGAGCACGTAGTCAGCGTGGCGCGACGACAGAGCCCTTGGATTGACGAAGTCGTCATCCTCGGGCAGTGCCCAGGCCTGCCGCTTGCATTCGCCGGCCTGCGTGTATTGGAAGATGCCCGCCCCAACGGCGGCCCGTTGGCAGGCCTCTGCTCACTGCTCGAATACGCGGGCCAGCAGTGGGGACTGCTCCTGGCCTGTGACCTGCCCCTGCTAAAAGCGCCGCTGCTTGAACGACTGCACGACGCGATCGGACCGGAGCACGATGCGGTTGCCTTCCGACGTCTGCATCGCCGGGCTGCGTATCACGCGTGTTGTGCGCTCTACCACCCGCGGCTTCTGCCGGCCGCGCTGCACAAACTCGGGCAGGGCAAACGAAGCCTGCAAGGACTGCTGGTCGATGCACGGGTGGCTGTCGTTGCCCCAACGCCCGCGGAAACAGAAATGCTGACGAATCTTAACACCCCGGCGGACTACGCTCGTCTCCGGCAGCGCGGTTGACCCGCGGCATGTCCGCCGCCGTATTGTTGTCGGGAATCGGTTCGATTCGGAACACACCCCAAATGAGGGCGGCGGCCATCGCCCAGCCCACCACCAGTCCCACCGCCATGTCCAAGGCCATGCACGCCCCGGCGGTGAGTGCCACGACGAAGAATTCCACGCGTTTCGTTTGATCGCGGCACACCAGCGCCAACTCCAGGCCGCTGAACAGCAACAGAACCCCCAGCACGGACTGCGGATACCCCTGGAGCCACGCGAGCAACGAACCACCGAACAGCGCGGCCAGCAGCATTTTTGCGGCGCCGAGTATCACGACGCTGCCGCCCGTCCGGGCCCCGAAACGATATTGCCCGGCCAGTCCGCCCGAACCGTGGCACATCGGCATCGCTCCCAGAGGACAGCAGGCGATGTTCATGAGCCCGACCGAAACCGCCACGCGCCGAGGTGCAGCCGGCCGATGCGGAAACAGATCGGCCGAAAGGGCACAGACGGCGACCACGGAGTTGACTACCGTCAACGGAATCTGCGGGATGGCGCAGTGCCAGAATCCTGTGGTCCAGACGTGCCAGTCGCCGAGGGCCGGCAAATGCCACGCCATCCCCCAACCCACCGAGAAGAGCACGGACGGCTGTGCGAACAGTAACGCGGCCAATCCGATGCCACACACCACCAGAGCACCTGGCACACGGGTAGAGAAATACAGGAGCAGCACGAGTACGGCACAGCCGATCCCCAGACCGATGCTGTCCCAGCCAATCAGCACGTGCGTGCCCGCGATCCGCTCGAAGCCGAACTGAATCAGCTTCAAGCCCAGCGCCAGTTGCAGCCCGCGGATCACACTGCGCGGGATCAGCCGCTGAATGTAATCCAGCAACCCCGTCAGAACCAGCAGCAGGATCGCCAGCCCCGTCAGAATGCCGGAGGCCAACACCTGAGGCTCGGTCAGACGCTGCGCGATGGCCACCGTCGCAATCGCCTTCATCGGCTGGACCGGCATGGGGATTCCGAAGGCCAGCCCGGTAATCACGTTCATCAGCCCGGCGAAGAACAGGGCCGGCCCCAACTGCAACCCGCAGCAGTTCACTAGGCCGACGAGCAGTGGGATGAACGTGCCCAGATCTCCCAGCGCGCCCGCCGCTTCGGGGCGATTGAACCACGATCTCACCCAGCCCCGGCCGTTCTCGGAGTTGGAACCCGTGTTCGGCGGCGGCGTCACGCTCGGTCCCCGGCGCCTTCGCAAGATGGCGCTTCCCAATGAGATCCGGTGTCCGCTGCGGGAATGATCTCCACCGTGTCGCCCACGCGGATGTCACCGCCGGTCACCACCCGGCCGAAGATGCCTTCGCGAGGCATCACACAATCGCCGGCCGCATAGAAGATGGCGCAGCGCGCATGGCATTCCTTGCCGATCTGCGTGATCTCCAGCTCGGTCTGGGCGATGCGAACGCGATCACCCACCCGCAAATCGGGCAGCTTGATGAACTCTGTGGTGATGTTCTCCGCGAACGCTCCCGAACCGACGTCCAAGCCCTTCGCCCGCATCTTCTCGATGCTCTCAATCGCGAGCAGGCTCACCTGACGATGCCACGAGCCCGCGTGCGCATCGTGCTCGATACCCCAATCCGGAATCAGCCGCGCCGCCGGCACATTCGTCTTCGGCGTTCCCCTACGCTCGCTGATTGAAATCGCGACGACTCGACCGTCCACTTCGTCATGGTGAGCTATTCGCTCCATGTCAATGGCTCCACCATGACGCCTTCGCCGTCGGCGAGATGGCCGGCCGCATGCGGGAATTGTATGAGACCGTTGGCCCGAGCCAGGCCGCCGAGCATGTGTGAGTCCTGGCCGGCGGTCGGCCGGACGACGACCTCGCCACCGCGGAAACTCATGACGCCCCGCACCCACTCCAGTCGTCCGGCTTCCTTCCGCCTCGCTCCGACCAGCGTCGCCCGCAACATCAGCCGCGTCACGGACGCCATCCCCGTCATCTTAAGAAGGGCCGGCTTGACCAATTGATGAAAGCACACCAGCGCCGACACTGGGTTACCCGGCAGACCAAACACGACGCATGGCCCATCCCGCACGACCCGGCCGCGCCGCGGCCTGTCGAAGACGCCAAAATACGTCGGCTTGCCGGGTTTGATGGCCATGCGCCAGAACACTTCGCGCACGCCCAACTCACGCAGCACCGGCCGCACATAGTCGTAGTCGCCGACCGACATCCCACCCACCGTCAACAGCACGTCCGACCGCCGCAGCGCGTCGGCCAGACGCCGCCGAAGCAGCGCCGGCCGGTCCTTCAGCCGCATCGTCCGGCAATCCTCCATCCCCAGCGCTCGCACCGCCGCCCATAGCGCATATGAGTTCGCATCGCGGATCTTGCCGCGCCGCAGGCCTTCCTCCACGGAGAGCAACTCATCGCCTGTCACCACGATTGTCACCGCCGGTTCCGCATACACGTCGACGGTCGCATACCCAAACGTGGCCAGCAGCCCCATAACGGGTGGCGTAATTCGCACTCCCGCCGGCAGCACTTCCTGCCCCTTGCGGAACTCGCCGCCCCTTCGCCGAATGTTCTCCCCCGCCCGCACGGGCCGGCTCACCTCCACGGCGCGCCCTTCCTCCCGGCAATACTCCTTCATGACAATGGCGCCCACACTCGGTGGCACACAGACCCCGGTGAGGAGCTTGATCGCCGCGCCGCGCCTCAGGCGAACCTGCGCCCCGTCGCCGATACGAAGGGTGGCCATCCACTCCAGGCGGACCGGCGAGCGTGTCCTGGCTTTGGTCACGTCCGCCGGATGCACGCCAAACCCATCCACGGCCGACACATCAAACGGCGGGGAATCGTTGCGGGCGATCAGGGGTTGCGCCAGCACTCGGTTCGCGGCGTGGTGGAGCCGGACGCGGCGCTTCGCGCCGACGGGCGCTCGTACGAGGACCGCAGCCAGTCCTTTCTGCCAGGTCAGCATAGGCTGTGCCTCAAGCGCCTGTCGGCGGCGCAGAATGGCCGCTGCCGTCCATGATCGGGAAAGCGTGCAGGATTCCCCTCAACACCGCGTCGAGCGATTCCGCAACGCCCCGCGGCGAGCCCGGCAGATTCACGATCAGCGTCCGACCACGAATGCCCGCCTTGCCCCGAGACAACATGGAGAACGGCGTTCGCTCTTGGCCGTACGCGCGGGCCGCTTCCGCAATCCCCGGCGCATCTCGTTCGATGACGCGCGACATGGCTTCCGGCGTCTGGTCCCGCGGACCGAGCCCGGTGCCGCCGGTCGTTAGCACGAGATCGACGCCCAACTCGTCCGCGCAGCGAATAAGGGTCTGCTCGATCGTCGCGCGTTCATCTGAAATGACGAGGCACGCATGCACGCCGACCCCTTCCGCTTGCAGGCGGTCCACGACCCGTTGGCCCGATGAATCCGCCGCCCGACCCGCCGACACCGAGTCCGAGATCACCACCACGACGGCTTTCAGCGGCCGCGTGCCGCAGGCCTGGAGGCCCAACTGGCCGCCTTTCTTTTCCAGCAGCCGCACGTCCTGGATCGTCATCGACTCATCCAGCATCTTGAGCATGTCGTATAGCGTCAAGGCGCAGATCGACACGGCGGTCAGCGCCTCCATTTCCACCCCGGTTTTGTAGATGGCCTTGACCGTGACGACGACCTGGATGCGATCCGCGCCGAGCTGATACTCCACGGCCACGTGATCCACCGGAATGGGATGGCAGTAGGGGATGATCTGGTGCGCGCTCTTGGCGGCCTGGATGCCGGCCACCCTCGCAACCTCGAGTGGATCGCCCTTGGGCACCTTGCGCTCGTGAATCCGCTGAATCGTTTCGGGTGCCACCGTCAGGACGGCCTGTGCCTTGGCGACGCGAGCGCTGGGAGCCTTATGGGAAACGTCAAACATGACCCGACCTCTGTTGCGCATCGGCTTGCGTGCTCCTCACGGAGCAACACTCCGCACCGTGCCACGAATCGCGTTTGTCTGCGTGCGCACAGACCCTACCTGAGAAACCGTCTCGTGTGCCCGGCGCGGCGCACCAGCCTGCGAATCGTAACGCACCTGAGTCCAAAGTGCTACGGGCGTGGGCTTTACGCCGAGAAATGCGTCGTACTCGACGAGATCGAGATCTCGCAGTAGCGCCGCGCCCCGCGGGGTGCGCGCTGCAAAAAGCCGCTCTCCCCGAGCTGCATCGAACGAGCGGGACTGCCGCGTCTGGTTCGCATGTTGTTGGGCGCCGCCCTCTCAGAAGGCGAAAAAACGCGATGTGGTGCGAACCCTTGCCAAGCATGGGCTCGACGGCTATGACGCAGAAAAGCACGCGGTTCTCTGGCTCTTTTGACGGTCGGACCCTCGGTTCTCCCAAGCTGGACGTTGCCGGCGCGTGAGGTCTTGGTAAGTGTTCGGTTCTTGGTTTCTCTACTTAAGCGGCCGATTCGGCTCTACTTCGGTCAATTTATCGTCCCGCGGCGGCAGCGAAAACCGCGTTTTTGAGGCCGCCAGGTGCGTTTTTGACGTGCTTCTGTAGAGCTATGTCGATTTGGGAAGCTGGCATTCTACCACTGAATTACGCCCGCAACTTATTGTCTATCAATGGCTTACGAACACGCTCTGATTGGTCTTGAGTAGAGCAAGCCTTGGCAGCCGGCGCTACTTAAGACCACCGAACGCGGATTATACCGCGTTTTCGGTGATTACGTGACGGTGACGCCCTTGCCGTTCGACCTGACCGTTCGGGAGGCGCTGGACGAGGTTGCCGGCTGGGAATGGCCGATGGTCCGGTAGAGGGATGCCCGGAGTCCCATTGTCGTGCCTCAACGGCTTCCCGCGGTTTGGGCTATGGATGGCTCGGGGTCGCCATCACGGGGGCTGCGCGAGCCGCAAACAGGTCATGGGACGGTACGGAAAATGCGAAGCTCCGCCTCGGCTTTCTTCCGTTGCGGGACAGCGACGTACAGTCGGCCGGTGGAGGGGACGAACAGCGATGTTCGCGCTCCGGCGGAAGTGTTCACGCGCGCCAGCGTTTTGTAATGATCCGCGTCGGTCTGCTCGAACGTGCTGACGTAGCCCTCGCCCAGCAGAGCCAGAAAGGCGGTGAGCATGACCTTGGCCGGCCGCGGGAGGTCCACGAGTCGGAGGGGAATCATGGGGTCAGTCCAAGAGAGCCTGT
>JBGPAW010000083.1:0-11214 GCA_041480905.1 Phycisphaerae bacterium | reverse complement strand
CCACGCCCGAGCAGGCCCCACGCGAATTTTGGATTTGACAAGAAGGGCGCGATCCCTATACTTGCCAGACTCGGGGTACGATTGAGCTACAGGGTGGCCCGTAACCCCATGAGAGAGAGGCAGTTGGAGTTTGCGGGGCGTCTTCCAAGCGCCTTCCGTGGGTGGGCGTCGAGCACATCCGCCCAGTTAAGGTTTGCGCTGAGCAGGAGGAAAGAGCGCCTCCGAAGGGTTGAGTGCGCTTCTGTAGCTCAGTTGGTAGAGTGCGTCCTTGGTAAGGACGAGGTCATGGGTTCGAATCCCATCAGAAGCTTGGTGTAGCGTGAGCGAGGCCCCGCAGCGTAGCGAGGCGGCAAGACTTCTGGAGGACGGTGACTGATGGCTAAGGAAACGTTTGAGCGAACCAAACCCCACGTAAACGTGGGCACGATCGGGCACGTGGACCACGGCAAGACCACCCTGACCGCAGCGATCACCATGGTGCAGAACGCCAAGGGGCTGGCCCGGATGCGGACCTACGACGACGTGGCCAAAGCTTCGGAAGCTCACGGCCGTCGGGACGCGACCAAGATCCTCACCATTGCAACGGCCCACGTGGAGTACCAGACGGAGAAGCGGCACTACGCGCACATCGACTGCCCCGGTCACGCGGACTACGTGAAGAACATGATCACCGGAGCGGCCCAGATGGACGGGGCGATCCTGGTGGTCTCCGCCGCCGATGGTCCGATGCCCCAGACCCGCGAGCACATTCTGCTGGCCCGGCAGGTGAACGTGCCGGCTTTGGTGGTCTTCCTCAACAAGGTGGACCTGGTGGACGATCCGGAGCTGCTGGAGCTGGTGGACCTGGAGATTCGCGAGCTGCTCAGCAAGTACGACTTCCCCGGAGACGATACGCCGGTGATCCGCGGGGACGCGCTCTCCGCCATGAGGGACCCCAAAGACCCCGAGAAAATCAAGTGCATCAACGAGCTGATGGAGGCGATCGACTCCTTCATTCCCGAGCCGGCCCGCGAGGTGGACAAACCCTTCCTGCTGTCGGTGGAGGACGTCTTCAGCATCAAGGGACGGGGCACGGTGGCCACCGGACGGATCGAGCGCGGGGTGGTGAAAGTGGGCGATGAGGTGGAGATCGTGGGCTTGGCGGAGACGAACAAGACCATCGTCACCGGTGTGGAGATGTTCAACAAGACCCTGGAGCATGGCCAGGCGGGGGACAACGTCGGTTGCCTGCTCCGCGGGATCGAGAAAACCGGGGTCGAGCGCGGCCAGGTGCTGGCCAAGCCCGGTTCCATCACCCCGCACACTAAATTCGAGGGGGAGGTTTACGTGCTGACCAAGGAAGAGGGTGGGCGGCACACGCCGTTCTTCAACGGGTACCGCCCGCAGTTCTACTTCCGCACCACGGACGTGACCGGCAGTCTGAAGCTGCTGGGCGGGGCGGAGATGTGCATGCCCGGCGACAACGTGACGCTGGAAATCGAACTGGGCAAAGCCATCGCCATGGAACAGGGGCTGCGTTTCGCCGTGCGGGAAGGCGGTCGCACGGTGGGTTCGGGGGTGGTGGTCAAGGTGATCGAGTAGAACGGGGCGAAGGGCCCCCACCGCGGCGGTGGTGATGCCGGGGTGGGGGGCCGGTTGGAACGGACGGCACCGATGGCGAAGGCGGCGAAACGCGAATACGTGTGGCTCCAGTGTAAAGACTGCGGCGCCCTGAATTATCGCACCTCGGTGAACGTGATGGGGGGCGTGCCCAAGCTCGAACTCAAGAAGTTCTGCAAACGGTCCCGCACGCGTACGGTGCACAAGATCAAGCGCAAGTAGGCGTTACGGGATCGCCCCCGAATGAACCGGAGGAGCGTAGCTCAATTGGCAGAGCACCGGTTTCCAAAACCGGCGGTTGGGGGTTCAATTCCCTCCGCTCCTGCGTGAAGGGTTTGACGCGGCGGCGCGTGGGGCGCCGCCGGGGGAGCGGGTGACCGGCTGATGGGCGTGCCGCAGTGCGCGGCGGCGCCGCAGAGACGGGGGATGGGGGGGGTGTATGGCGATGGACCCGGACCTGGGTAGGGATCACGAACCGACCGCCGAGGACGTGCCGAGCGGAGGGGCCGCCGTAGCCAACCGCCAGCCCCGCGGCGCGAAAGGACGACAGGCCCCTGGGGGAGCAACGAGAATGGCGGACAGGCCGACACCGGCGGGGGGCAGACCCCCCGAGTCGCGTAGATCGTTCTTCGAGGTTTACAAGCGCAACCAGGGATCATACACGCGCTGGGGGACGGCGCTTGGGGCCGGGGTGATCATCGCCGCCGGGGCGGACTTTTTGTACCGGCAATTGGCCCCCGAGGCAAACGTCCCATTGATGCAGTGGTTGCAACTCGGGATCACGCTGGCGGCGTTAGCGGTGCTGGGGCTGCTGCTGTGGTACCTGGTGGGGGTCAGCCGCAAGAGCTGCGACTTCATGATCTCCACCGAAGGCGAGATGAAGAAAGTGAGCTGGTCGGGGCGACGGGAGTTGATCGGTTCGACCAAGGTGGTAATCCTGTTCACCGTGGTGTTGTCGGTGATCCTCTTCCTGGTGGACATTTCGTTCATGGCTTTCTTCAACTCGATCAGCGTACTCAGGGGCGCCTCGGTGTGGGAGACGGTGCTCGGGAAGTAGGTTTGGGCGATGATGACCGAGGAAACCACCCCCCTGCTGCGTGCTCCCGGAATGAACTGGTACGTGCTGCGCGTGGCTTCCAACAAGGAAGATCAGGTGCGCGAGACCCTGGAGCGGAAGGTGAAGATCGAGGCCCTGGAGGAGCGTGTGGGGCGGATTCTGGTACCCACGCTCAAGGAAAAGCGGATGAAGGGGGGGCGGGTGAAAGTCCATGAGCGCAAGCTCTATCCCGGATACGTGTTTGTGGAGATGGCGTGCGAGGAGGATGGGGCGATCAGCGAGCAGGTGTGGTTCATGGTCAAGGAGACCACGGGGGTGGGCGATTTCATCGCCTCGGACGGCAAACCCATCAGCATGCCCGACCACGAGGTGGTGTCCATGCTGGCCGCCTGCCGCAAGGCCGAGGACCAGCCCACCTTGAGCGGGCTGGACTTCAAGAAGGGCGACCAGATCAAAATCGTGGACGGCAGTTTCGATAGTTTCGAGGGGGAAGTTGAGGTGGTGGACGAGAAGCGCGGCATTGTGACGGTGAGCCTCACCATCTTCGGGCGGGCGACGCCGGTGGAGGTGGAATACTGGCAGATGGAAAAGGTGGTGTAGACGGTGGCGAAGAAACGTAAAGAAGTGACCGGCGTGATCCGGTTGCAGGCCCCCGGGGGGCAGGCGACGCCGGCGCCGCCGATCGGGCCGGCGTTGGGCCAGCGCGGGGTGAACATCGGGCAGTTCGTGCAGCAGTTCAACGCCCAGACCGCGTCGTTGAACGGCATGCCGGTGACGGTGGTGATCTCCGTGTACGGCGACCGCACGTTTACGTTCGAGATCAAGAGTCCGCCGGCGGCCGTCCTGCTCAAGGACGCGGCCAAGGTGGCCAAGGGCAGCGGCGTGCCCAACAAGGAGAAGGTGGGGACGGTCAGCCGGGCGCAGGTCCGCGAGATCGCCCAGCGCAAACTGGCCGATCTGAACTGCCTGTCGCTGGAGGCGGGGGAGCGGATCATCGCGGGGACGGCCCGATCCATGGGGATCGACATTGTCGACTGAGGGCGAACGCGGTTGAAGAGGAGGCACGGGGATGCCCGTCAAGAGTGTGCGATATCGCAGGCAACTGGAAGTTCGCGGGCCGGCCAGCGAGGCGCTGGCGGTGACCGACGCCGTGACCAAGATCAAAGCCATGGCGGCGGTCAAGAGCGATCGCTCCTACAGGAACGGAAAGAGGCGCAAAGACCCCGATCAGACGGTGGAGATCGTGGTGCACCTGGGCATCGATTCGAAACAGGCGGACCAAGCCGTCCGCGGTTCGCTGTCGCTGCCGCACGGCACCGGGACGACGAAGAAAGTGGTGGCGTTCTGCGACGGGGAGACGGCGACGCGGGCCAAGGCGGCCGGAGCGATCGAGGCCGGGAGTGACGAACTGGTCGAGAAAATCACCAAGGGCTGGATGGACTTCGACGTGGCCATCGCCCATCCGGCGATGATGGGCAAGATCGCCAAGCTGGGACGGATGCTGGGGCCGCAGGGCAAGATGCCGTCCCCCAAGTCAGGGACGGTCACGCCGGACGTGGCCACGGCGGTCAAAGAGTATGCCGCCGGGAAGCTGGAGTATCGCAACGACGCCGGCGGCAACGTGCACCTTCCCGTGGGCAAGGTGAGCTTCTCCACCGAGGCCCTGCGCGAGAACATCGAGACGGTGATCAGTCACCTGCAGAAGGTCAAGCCCGTCGGGGCCAAGGGGACGTACATGAAGCGCGTGAGCCTGGCGGCGTCGCGTACGCCGTCGGTGAGCGTCAGCATGGGATAGTGGGAGTGGCAGCGCCCGGCGCGTCGGTCCGCGACGCACCGATGAGGGCTGAGGGAATCATGAGCAAGCCATTAAAGAGAATGTTAAGCGAGCATCTGCGCGTCCGCTATGCGGACGTGGACAGCGCTTGCGTGGTCAATCTGAGCGGGCTGAACGTGCAGAAGACCCAACAGATCCGTCAGGACTTGACCCGGAAGAACATGCGGATGCACGTGGTGAAGAACAGCACCGCCCGGCTGGCGTTCGCCGAAGGTCCGCTGGGACCGTTGGCGAAGGCCTTGCAGGGTCCGTGCGCGCTGGTCACCGGCGGCGATTCGATCGTCGAGGTCGCCAAGGTGCTGGTGCGTTGGGCCAAGGAATTCCCCCAACTGAGTCTCAAGCACGCCATCGTGGAGGGCGACACGAACCTGCTGGGAGTCGAGCAACTCTCCCGGATGAGGGGGCGGCGGGATTTGCTGGGCGAGTTGGGCATGCTGGTGACGTCGCCCGGGCGGGCGATTGCGGGGTGTCTGGCGTCGCCGCAAGCCAGGATCGCCGGATGCCTGAAGGCGATCGCGGAGAGAGGATGAGCAGAGCAAGAACGTTTCGATCGGATTGGTCCGCCGTGGGCGGATGAAACGACGCCGCGTCGGCGTTGCCTATCCGGTCGGCGAAGCAAGCGAGGAGTTGTGACCGATGGCAGAAGCACCCGTGAAGGAATTTTCCTCCGAAATCAGCCAACTGGCTGAGAAGTTGGTGAGCTTGTCCGTGAAAGAAGCGCAAGCGTTGGTCGATTGCCTGAAACAAGTCCATGGCATCGAGCCGGCGGGCGGGGGGGCGGTGATGGTGGCCCCGGCCGCCGGCGGCGAGGGCGCCAAGGAGCCGGCCGAGGAGAAGACTTCTTTCGACGTGATCCTGGCGGGCGTCGGCGACAAGAAGATTCAAGTCATCAAAGTGGTCCGGGCCGCGACCGGTCTGGGCCTGAAGGAGGCCAAGGACCTGGTGGATGGCGCGCCCAAGCCGGTCAAGGAAGGGCTGTCGAAAGACGAAGCCATGAAACTCAAGGGCGAGCTCGAGGAGGTGGGCGCCGCCGTCGAGGTCAAGTAGCGTTTGAACCTGCCCGGCGAAGCGGGACCAGCCGCGTGAACGGGAGCCCGCGGTTTTGCAGATGGCTTCGCCCTCCGGCAAATCATCCCCTTCCAGGTGAGCGAGATCGGCGCCGACGTGGCGCGCGCTGCTCAGGCAGCAGCGCCGCGGCCGAAAGGGTGGGCCTTTAACTCGGGAAAGGGTGGAACGGATGACGGAGACCCGGACTGTACGTAATTTCGGCAAGGTGGGCGACGTGCTGCCCGTCCCGAACCTGATTGACATCCAGGTGGCTTCTTACGCCCGGTTCTTGCAGGCGGGCGGGACCCCGGATGCCCGGCAAAACCGGGGGCTGGAGGCCCTGCTGCGCGAAGTGTTCCCGATCGAAAGCTACGACGGGAACATGGCCTTGCAGTACATCCATTATGAGCTGGCCAAGCCCCGCTATACGCCCGACGAGTGCCGCCAATTACGGCTGACCTACGGGGCGCCGTTCAAGATTCGGCTGCGTTTGCTCCGCAAGGACACCGACGAGATCCAGGAGGACCTGATCTACATCGGCGAGTTACCCATCATGATCGGGGGGGGCGAATTCGTCATCAATGGGGCGGAGCGGGTGATCGTGTCGCAGTTGCACCGCTCGCCGGGCGTGGATTTCGTCAAGGAGCAGGTGGAAGGGGACCGGGCCCTGCACGGTTGCCGCATCATTCCCGAGCGGGGCAGCTGGATCGAAATCAACGTCACCAAGAAAGACATCCTGGCGGTGCGCATCGACCAGTCCGGGAAGATTCCGGTGACCACGTTCATCCGGGCCATGGATCCGCGCTTCGGGACGGACGAGGCCCTGGTGAGCGAGTTCTACAAGACCAAAGTGGTCAAGCCCTCGGCGCTCAAGCCGGAGATGTACGCGGTGACCACCATCGTGGATGAGGAGACGGGCGAGGAACTGGTGCGGGCCGGCTGCCCGATCGGGGACGCCGTGCCCACCATCCAGAACTCCTCCATCAAGCAGGTGCAGGTCATCCCCAAGGTCATCGACCCGTTGATCCTGAACACGCTGGCGGAGGACACGGCCCGTTCCTACGAGGAGGCCTTGTTGAAGATCTACGCCCGATTACGTCCGGGCAACCCGCCGCAGGTGGACAAGGCCAGGAAGCTGTTTTCCGAGAAGTTCTACGACGAAAACCGCTATCGGCTGGGGCAGGTGGGGCGTTTCCGCCTGAACCGCAAGCTGGAGTTGCGGGTCGACGACCAGGCCATGACGCTCAGCGTGGAGGACGTCATTGCCTGCGTGAAGTACGTGGTGCAGTTGCGCTCGGGCGACAGCGAGTGTGCGGTGGACGACATCGACCATCTGGGCAACCGCCGCCTGCGGACGCTGGACGAGCTCGCCGCCGAGGAGCTGCGCAAAGGGCTGCTCAAGTTCCGCCGCACCGTGCAGGAGCGCATGAGCATGAAGGATCCCGACCAGATCGGGCGCATCGCCGAACTGGTCAACAGCAAGTCGATCAGTTCGAGCGTGGAGTTCTTCTTCGGGCGCGGCGAGCTGTCGCAGGTAGTGGACCAGACCAATCCGCTGTCGCAGTTGACCCATGAACGGCGTCTGTCCGCGTTGGGGCCCGGCGGGCTGAACCGCAAGCGGGCGGGTTTCGAGGTGCGCGACGTGCACATCAGCCACTATGGACGGATCTGCCCCATCGAGACGCCCGAAGGCACCAACATCGGGCTCATCGCGTCGCTGAGCATCTACAGCACGGTGGATGATTACGGTTTCCTGGTGACGCCGTATCGCAAAGTGCGGACGGACGGCACGCTGGAGGAGACGGTCTATCTGCGGGCCGACGAGGAGATGCGGGCGGTGTTGGCCCCGCCGGAGGCGATCGCGCCGGGCGGCAAGAAAATCCAAAGCGGACCGGTGATCGCGCGGGCCCGGGGTGAGCTGGCCCAAGTGGACAGCCCGGACGTGAACTACGTGGACATCTCGCCGAAGCAGACGGTGGGGGTGTCCGCGGCGTTGATTCCGTTCCTGGAGCACGACGACGCCAACCGCGCGCTGATGGGCTCCAACATGCAGCGGCAGGCGGTGCCGCTGCTGCGCCCCGAACCGCCGGTGGTGGCGACCGGCATGGAACGGAGCGTGGCCCAGAACAGCGGCATGGTGGTGCGGGCGAGCAAGTCCGGCACGGTGACCTACGTGGACGCCGAACGGATCATTGTCGACTCCACCGACGAGTACGTGCTGCGGAAGTTCCAGGGGCTCAACGAACGTACCTGCCTCAACCAGAAGCCCATCGTCCGCCCCGGGGACCGGGTCAAGAAAGGGGAGATCATCGCCGACGGACCGGCCACGGTGGACGGCGAGCTGTCCCTCGGGCGGAACCTGCTGGTCGCCTTCATGATGTACGACGGGTACAATTTTGAGGATGCGATCCTGATCAGCCACCGCCTGGTCAAGCAGGACGTCTTCACCAGCATCCACATCGAGGAGTACGAGGTCGAAATCCGCGAGACCAAGCTGGGGCGCGAGGAATTCACCGCCGACATTCCCAATGTTTCGGAACGGGCCCTGGCCAACCTGGACGTCAACGGCGTGGTGCGCATCGGGACCAAAGTGGGCCCGAGGGACATTCTGGTGGGCAAGGTCAGCCCTAAGTCCAAGACGGAGCTGAGCCCGGAGGAGAAACTGCTGCACGCCATCTTCGGGCGCGCCGGCGAGGACGTGAAGAACGACTCGCTGGAGATGCCCTCGGGCGAAGAGGGGATCGTCATCGATGCCAAGCGTTTCAGCCGGCGCATGCACCTGACCGACGAACAGAAACGCGAGCTGAGCAAACAGGTCGAAGACACCAAGGCCCATTTTGGCGGCAAGATCGTGCACATTTTCCGGCAGATGTGTCTGGCGGTCGAAGAGGCGGTCGGTCGCCCGATGATCGACTCCAACACCCGCCAGATCGTCGGGCGGAGCGATCTGACCGAGGTCATTCTCGAACAGGTCGAGGCGGTGAAGGAGCAGGTGCGGGTCGGCGATCTGAAGTGGGTCGAGCCCGCCGCCCGCCGCGACGACGCCATGCCGGTGGTCGAGCGCTTCTGGCCGCGGGTCATCGAACTCGATGAGGAGTGCGAGCGCCGGGTCAATCACCTCAAGCGCGGTGACGAGCTCCCCTCCGGCGTGCTGGAAATGGTGAAGGTCTACGTGGCCACCAAACGGCAACTGTCCGTGGGCGACAAGATGGCTGGTCGCCACGGCAACAAAGGGGTGATCGCCCGCATCCTGCCGGAAGAGGACATGCCCCACCTGGAGGACGGAACGCCGGTGGACATTCTGCTCAATCCGCTGGGCGTGCCCTCGCGCATGAACGTAGGTCAGATCCTCGAGACGCACCTGGGCTGGGCGGCGCACATTCTGGGGTTCCAGGCGCTGACGCCCGTCTTCGATGGGGCCAAGGAGGGCGAGATCCAGGTGGTGGTCCACGAGGCCAACGCCAAAGTGCGGGGGCGCCGCCAGGACGCGCAGGTCATCGCCGAGGCCGGGGCCAACCGCGAGTTGTTCTGCGAGATGCCCATCGGCGGCAAGATCACCCTGTATGACGGGCGCACCGGAGAGCCTTTCGACCAGAAGGTCACCGTGGGCTCCATCTACATGATGAAACTACACCACCTGGTCGACGACAAGATCCACGCCCGGGCGACGGGGCCGTACAGTCTGATCACGCAGCAGCCGTTGGGCGGCAAGGCCCGCACCGGCGGACAGCGTTTCGGCGAGATGGAGGTGTGGGGACTGGAGGCGTACGGGGCCGCCTACGTCCTCCAGGAACTGCTTACGGTGAAGAGCGACGACGTCGAGGGGCGGACCAAGATTTACGAATCCATGGTCAAAGGCGTCAATACGCTGGAAGCGAGCACGCCGGTGTCGTTTGACGTGCTGTGCCACGAAATCCGCGGGCTGGGGATGAACATCCAGCTCGAAAAGAAACGGGTAGTCTAAGGTCCGTTTCTCCGTCGAGGGTACGGCGATGGTGGACAACCTGGTCTATGAGGTGGTGGAACAGATCGCCCCCGAGGAGTTGCTCGCTTTCTATGAGCAGCAGAAACACGACACCACGCATTCGCTGGCGAAGCTGCGGCGCATGGTGGATAGCACCTTTTGCTTCGTCGCCGCGCGGCAGAACGGCCAACTGATCGGCATCGCCCGCGGGGTGACGGACGGCGTCCGGGGGCAGTTGGTGGAGTGCAAGCTGGATCCCGCTTTTCAGGGACCCGGCTGCGTGACCCGGACCGACGGGCGCATCGAGCACGACACCGAGGGCATCGCCCGGGAAATGGCCTTGCGGGTGATCAACGCCCTCCGCGCCGGCGGGGTCGAGCGGATCGACGTGCTGGCCTATGGGACCGAGGTGGACTTTTGCGAGGAATTGGGCTTCAGGAAGGCCGCCGGCCTGGTGGCGCTGGTGCTGGAGACCGGCGGTGCCGAGTCCTGAACGGGGTGAACCAAGAACCGATCGCGGATAGTTTCTACCGGGAGGCTGAGCCTCATGGCCGACAGTATTTATGATCGGGTCAACGATTACGGGAGCGTCTCCATTTCGCTGGCCAGCCCCAACGACATTCGGGCCTGGTCGTTCGGCGAAGTGAAGAAACCGGAGACGATCAATTATCGGACCTATCGTCCCGAGCGCGACGGACTGTTCTGCGAGCGGATTTTCGGTCCGGAACGCGACTGGGAGTGCGCCTGCGGCAAGTACAAGGGCACCAAGCACAAAGGCATCATCTGCGACCGCTGTGGGGTGAAAGTGACCCATTCCCGCGTGCGTCGCAAGCGGATGGGGCACATCAACCTGGCCGCCCCGGTCGTCCACATCTGGTTCTTCAAGGCCATGCCCTCCCGGCTGGGCAACCTGCTGGCCATGAAAACCACCGACCTGGAGAAGGTGATCTACTTCCAGGACTACGTGGTGGTCGATCCGGGCGACACTCCGCTGAAGGCGCGCCAGTTGTTGACCGAGGAGGAATACCGCGCCGCCTTGGACCAACACGGGACCGCCTTCAAGGCCCTGATGGGCGCCGAAGCCGTCAAGGAGCTGCTCGCCCGGCTCGATCTGGATGCGGTGAGTCAGGAGTTGCGGGCCTCTCTGGCCAAGACCACCAGCAAACAGAAAATCAAGGACGCGACCAAGCGTCTGAAGATCGTCGAAGCCGTCCGAAAGTCGCCCAACGACCCCTCCTGGATGATCCTGGAGGTGATCCCGGTGATTCCGCCGGACCTGCGTCCGCTGGTACTGCTGGAGAGCGGGAACTTCGCCACCAGCGACCTGAACGATCTCTACCGCCGCATCATCAACCGCAACAACCGCCTGAAGAAGCTGGTGGACCTCAACGCCCCCGAGGTCATCATCCAGAACGAAAAACGCATGCTCCAGCAGGCGGTGGACGCCCTGTTCGACAACGGGCGGTGTCGCCGCCCGGTGCTGGGCTCCAGCAACCGCCCGCTGAAATCGCTGACCGACATGATCAAGGGCAAGCAGGGCCGCTTCCGGGAGAACCTGCTGGGCAAACGGGTGGATTACTCGGCGCGGTCGGTGATCGTGGTCGGGCCCGAGCTCAAGCTGCACCAGTGCGGGCTGCCCAAGAAAATCGCCCTGGAACTCTATCAGCCGTTCATCATCCGTAAGCTCAAGGAGCGCGGGCTGGCCGACACGAT
>JBGPAW010000082.1:0-11215 GCA_041480905.1 Phycisphaerae bacterium | reverse complement strand
CTATGGCGCCAGGCTGGGGTTGGTCATCGCGTTCGGGCAGAAGCTGGGGCCGGAGCTGTTGGCTGTCTTCCCGCTCGGTTGCGTGAATCTGCACGCCTCCTTGCTGCCCAAGTTCCGCGGCGCCGCCCCCTATCAGTGGGCCATCATCGCCGGCGAGGAGCGTACCGGCGTGACCGTGTTCCGTCTGTCCAAGCGGATGGACGGGGGGCCGATCCTGGCCACACGTTGGACCTTCATCAAACCCGAGGAGACCGCCGCCGAGTTACACGACCGCCTGGCCCAAATCGGTCCCGACGCCGTAGAGGCGGCCCTCGAGCTGTATGCCGGTGGCGAGATTCCTCCCGGGCAACCGCAGAACGAGGCCGAAGCTTCCAAGGCCCCCAAGCTCACCAAGCAGGACGCTCTCATCCACTTCGCGCAACCCGCGCGGGTGCTGGCCAACCGCATCTGCGGGCTGTGGGATTGGCCGGGAGCGACCTGCGCTTATGTGTCCACGGCGGGCGACCGCCACGAGCGGGTGACGCTGGCGCGGGCCCGTGTCGCCGAAGCCGGCGGACCCCCGCCGGCCCCGGGGTTCATCGACGCCCGCCGGTACGTCGCCACCGCGGACGGCTGCTTGGAACTGCTGGAAGTCCGGCCGGAGTCCGGCCGGCTGATGACCTGGCCGGCGTTCGTCAACGGTCGTCACGTCGTGGCGGGCGACCGGTTTGAATCCCTGGCCTGACGGCGGGTTATCCGGCCGCCAGTGTTCTCGGCGACCGGTTCCACGAATTCGGGCGCCTTGGCTCGTTTTTCCGAAACTGGGACATACACTATTCGGGTCGTACCGGCTCGGGCCGGTCGAGGTTACCTAACACAGAGGGAGACCCATTATGAACCGTATGATTAGCCTCGGGCTATTCTGTCTGCTCGCCGTGGGCTGCGCGACGAATCCAGGGGGCGGGTCCGGGAACGGCAACGTCAACGGCAATACCGCCGGCACCACCGTGGAGGTGTCCATCGATAACTCCGCCTTCACGCCCGCGAGCGTCACCGTGCACGTCGGCTACACGGTGCGCTGGACCAACCATCAGGTTGGTGTACCGCATACGGTGACGAGCGGGAATCCGGGCGACGCCGACGCAGGCGCTCTTTTTGATTCCGGGGCGATCGAGCCCGGGCAGTCGTTCTCGCTCACGTTCACCGAGCAGGGAACATTTCGCTATTTCTGCGATTTTCACGAGGAAATCATGCGCGACGCCACGGTCACGGTGGAACCCTGAGCGGCGCGGGCCCTATTTGCTCTCCAGCCAGTTTCGACCCCAGGCGACATCCACCACCACGGGCACGTCGAGGGGGAGGGCGTGGGTCATCTTCCGCCGCACCATCTCCGCCTCGGCTTCCACCGCGCCCGCGGGGACTTCAAAGACGAGCTCGTCGTGGACCTGGATGAGCATGCGGCTGGGACGGTGATTCGCCGCGATCTCGCGCTGGATGTCGATCATGGCCCGCTTGATGAGATCGGCGGCGCTACCTTGAATGACGGTGTTGACCGCCAGGCGCTGGCCCAAGGCGGCTTCCTGGGGGCTGGACGACCGCAACTCCGGCAAGGGGCGGCGGCGGCCCAGAATGGTCTCGACAAAACCGCGGCGCTTGGCATCGGCGATGGTCAGGTCGATGAACAGCCGAATGCCGGGATAGCGCATGAAGTACATGTCGATGAAAGTCTTGGCCGCCGAACGGGAGATGCTCAACGACCGGGCCAACCCGTGTGCAGTCTGCCCGTAGATGATGCCGAAGTTGACCGCTTTGGCGGCGCTGCGCTGCTCCTTGGTGACCTGGTCGAGGGGGACGCCGTTGACCTGGGCGGCGACGAAGGCGTGAATGTCCCGCCCGCTGCGGAACGCTTCGAGGAGGGCCTCGTCCCGGCAGAAATGGGCGAGCACGCGCAGCTCGATCTGTGAGTAATCAGCGGTGAGCAGCACGTGGTCAGTCCGACCCGCGACGAACGCGCCGCGGATTTGCCGCCCCACTTCGGTGCGGATGGGAATGTTCTGCAAGTTTGGATCGCTGGAAGACAGCCGCCCGGTGACGGCGCCGGTCTGATGAAACGCGGCGTGAATCCGCCCGGTCTTGCGGCAGACCATCTTCGGGAGCGTGTCGATGTAGGTGTTCTTGAGCTTGACCAGCTCGCGGTACTCCAGGACCAGCCGCGGCAGGGGATGCCCGCTGCCGTGGGCGAGCGTTTCCAGAGTTTCCGCGTCCGTGCTGCGTCCGGTCTTGGTGCGGCGGACGACCGGCAGCTTAAGTTCGTCAAAGAGCACGCCCGCTAACTGCTGGGTGGAGTCAATGTTGAACGGCCGGCCGGCGGCGGCGTGGATCGCGCTGGTCAACTCGTCCAAACGCTGGGCCATCGACCGGCTGAGTCCGGCGAGCAGATCAGTATCCAAGGCGACGCCGTTGCACTCCATGTCGCAGAGCACCTCGACCAGCGGCATCTCGGTCTCGTAGAAAAGTTGGGTGAAGGGGCTGTCGTCGATTTGCGGCTTGAGCAGTTCGTAAAGCCGCCAAGTGTAGTCGGCGTCCTCGGCGGCATACTCGCACACCCGGGCGGTGTCCACCTCGTCCATGGAGCACTGCTGCTTGCCCTTGCCGATCAGGTCGGTGATGGGGATCATCCGATGGCCGAGGAGTTCCCACGCCAGTCCGTCCAAGCCGTGCGACCGGCGCAAAGGAGCGAGCAAGAAGCTGGCGATCATGGTATCGAAGAACACCCCTTGGACGTGGATCCCGACTTGCCGCAGGACGGCGAGGTCGTATTTGAGATTCTGACCGACCTTCTTCCGCGCGGCGTCCTCAAAGATAGGCTTGAGCTGCTGCACGACAAGCGTTTCGTCCAGCGCGCGACCCATGGCCGCACGCGCGGGCAGGTAGTACGCTCGCCCGGCTTGCCAGGCGAACGACAGGCCGACGAGTTGGGACGCCACCGGGTTCAACCCGGTCGTTTCGGTGTCGAAGGCAAAGATGTCTTGCTGCGCCAAATCCTTGACGAAGGCGGTGAGGGCTTCGGGCGTATCGACGAGGTGGTAGTCACCCAACCCTATGGGGACGGTTTGAGGACCACCGTTCGGATGTCCGCGCGGACTCAAGTCCGCGGCTCGGGTCCGCTCGAGGGCGTCCAGTTGGGGCAGCAGGCGGTTGAAGCCCAGTTCCTCGAACGTCGGCCGGACGTGCTGGAACCGTAGTCCATCGACGGCACAACGCTGCAAGTCGAACTCAAAATCGACATCGCGGCAGAGCGTGACCAGTCGACGCGTGGTCTCCAACTGCGCAGCGAAAGCCTTGACATTGTCCCGCTGCTTGGGGGTCAACTCGTCGGCGTGGTCGAGCACGGCCTGAGCCGACCCGTACTGGGCAATGAGTTTGGCAGCGGTCTTGGCTCCGATGCCGACCACGCCGGGGACATTATCCACGCTGTCGCCCGAGAGCGTTTGAATATCGACGGCCTGTTCGGGAGCGTAGCCCTTCTCGGCGAGCAACTCCTTCCGGCCGATGACCACGTTCTTCCCCAGATCATACAGCCGCACCCGCTCGGAGATGAGTTGTTCGAGGTCCTTATCGCTGCTGACCAGATAGACGGCCACATCCTGCCTGGCTAGATTCTCGCAGATGGTCGCCATCAAGTCGTCGGCCTCGAAGCCCACCTTGCGGAAGATGGGGATGTTCAGGGCCTCGAGGATTGTCTCGATGCGGTCCGCCTGGGGACCGAAGTCCGGCGGCGGCGGCTCGCGGTTCGCTTTGTAAGCGGGGTCGATCTCGCGTCGAAAGACGTTCTCGGCCCCGGTGTCCAGAGCCACGGCCAGGTAGTCCGGCTGCCGGTCGCGGATGAGGCTCAGCAGCATCTGAGAGAAGACGAACGTGGCCTTGGTGGGTTCCCCGCTCGGGGCGGTCAGGCCGGGCATCCGCGCATAATAGGCCCGGAAGATCTGGGCGTGACCATCGATGATGTAAAAGGTTTTGGACAAGGGATAGACCGTGATCCCGTCGCCGCGGGCACGCGATAGCCGACTCCTACCCCACGCTAAACACGTACCATGCGTGTGTCAAGGATGAACGCAGCGTAGGGTCCCATGAGGTGTAGCCAGGAATTGTGGCAGGGAACATGGCGGGTGATGAGCTTGTGCAAGGCTTTCAGCCTTGAGGTCGTAGTGCGCCCACCTACCGGGGGCGGCGCTGCGTTTGCCCCCGGCTATTCCTGTACCAGGCCTTCGGCCTGACTTGCCACAATCCCTGGCCACACCTTGCAACCCCACTCGGGCGGATACCCTATTCGCACGAGTCGTTCGACAGTAGTAGAATACAAGGACTAGTGGAGTGCGTCACAATTGACGCGACGTATTCCTTTCCGAGCCGCGACCGTCAGGGAGCGGTTCAGCACGCCGACAGGTCACGCCGCTCCCTGACGGTCGCGGTTCGGACCTGCCTGCCGACGGGCGGGTAAGTTACGCTCTGTTTGACGCATTACACTAGCGGGCTGCCGACGGGTGGGAAGGCGCCGCGCCGGCGGCGCGGGCGAACGGGGACCGGTCCATGACCGAGACGAAATGGGCATGTCCGCAGTGTCAGGCGGGGGCGTCCGTCGAGCGTTCGCCCGCCCATCTGTCGGTGGAGTGCAGCCAGTGCGGGTTCATCTTTCCCCGCCCCGCGGAAGGCCGGGACGGGACTCACTGGAAAGAAATGCTCGCTCTGGCGGAAACGTCCACCGACAAGTGGGCCGACATCGGCACGGACCGTTACGCGATCATCCGCTTGTTAGGCTCCGGGGCCCAGGGGCGCATTCTACTGGCCCACCACCGCCACCTCGACCAACTTTGCGTCATCAAAGTGCTCAATGTCCCCGAGGACGAATGGAAGGACATTGCCATCGCCCGGTTGCGGAGCGAGGCCCGGGCCGGCGCCGCGGTGAACCACCCCAACGTCGCCCGGGTGCTCGATTGCGATTGCGTCAAAGGGACCTGGTACTTCGTCATGGAATACGTGGACGGGGTCAATCTCCGCAAGATGCTGAACGAAGCGGACCACCTCCGTTGGGAGCAGGTCCTGGACCTCGGGATACAGGTGGCCCAGGGGTTGTCCGCCATCCACCAGGCGGGGCTGATCCATCGCGACATCAAACCCAGCAACCTGATGCTGCGCAGCAACGGGCAGGTCAAAATCATGGACCTGGGGTTAGTGAAGATCCGCGGGGCCGGTCAGGGTCCGGGCGTTACGCACGAGGGGCAGTTGCTCGGCACGCCGTATTACATGTCCCCGGAGCAGTTCGAGGCGGAGGGCAGCCTCGACCATCGGGCCGACGTCTACGCGCTGGGCGCGACGCTTTACCATCTCGCGGTGGGCCGACCGCCGCACCAGGGCGTCGGGGTGCTCGACCTGGCTAAGAAACACCGCCATGACCCGGTGATCTGGCCGGAGGAGTTACAGGCGGACCTCCCAGCCTGGTTTCGGCAGATCGTCGACGCCTGTCTGGCCAAGAAAGCGGACCATCGCTACGAGTCGGCGGTGGCGGTGGCCGAGGCCTTGCGGGCGGGTTGGGAGGAGGGCGCTTCGACCGTCCTGGTGCCGGCCCCGTCGCCGCGGGCGCCTCCCCGAGGTGTCACAGTTACGGCATTCAACAACCTCACGCAGCGCGAGGCGGACGATTGGGTGGGGGACGCGATCGCCGACTACGTCACCAGCCGTCTGATGGCCCTGCGCGACGTACACATCGCCGACCGCCACAGCCTCCGCAAAACGCTGCAGCAAATCGCCGGACGGGAAGGGGGCGGGACCGAGCTGGAGCAGATTCTCGAAGCCGGACGCCTGGTCGGGGCCGGTACGATCGTAATGGGGAGTTACCAGATCATCGGCGAGAAGCTGCGCATCACGGTGCACGCTCTCTCCGGCGGGCGCCCGGAACCTCAGCACGTCACCCACGTGGCCGGCCGGCTCGACGACCTCTTCGCCCTGGAAGATCAGATCGCCACCGCGGTCGTTGGGCTGGTGAGCGCCGAGTTGGCCCCAGCCGGCCGGCCCGGCGGCACCACCGAGAACCTGGAGGCCACCGAGAAACTGACCCGGGCCAAACGGGCCTTCGCCGAGGGAAACTACCACGAGGCCATCCGCCTGGCGGAGGAGGCCGCCAAAGCCGATGCCGAGTATCTCGATCCCATCAGCGTCATCGGGGTCTGCTATGCCCGCTGCGGCGAATACGACCGGGCCGCCGAGTACCACCAACGCGAGGAGTATCTCGCCCGGACACTGAACAATCAGCCGCGCCTGGCCGAAGCCTTCGGCAATCTCGGCGTCATGTACTATTTCCAGGGGGAATATGCCCTGGCCCACGAGTTCCTCGACAAGGCCAGTGCGATCGCCACCGAACTGAACCTGCTGGGGGATGCCGCGAAGTATTATGGTAACCTGGGGTTCGTGCTGATGCGGCTTAACCGTCACGCCGAAGCCGAACACGCCTTCGCCCGGACCATCGAGATCAGCAAACAGTTCGGCGACTTGGTGTCTTTGGTGGAACCCTACAACGGGATGGGCGGCGTGTTGCTCAAGCAGGAGCGGTTCTGCGAAGCGGAGGAGTACTACCAGCGTGCCTTGGTCCTCGCCCGGGAGGTCGGGGACCGGGTGAACATCGGCATCTCGCACATGAACCTGGGGCGCTGCGCCTGCCTGACGGGGCATTTCGACGAAGCCCAAGTTCGCTTCGACGAAGCCCTCAAGACCTTCGAAGCCACGGACTTCTGGAATGGACGAGCCCTGACCCATGAGCACTTGGCGGAGATGCACCTGCTCACTGGGCGGGTGGAGGCCGCCCTGACCTGCATCGACCAACGGATCGAGCTGGCCCGACGACACCGCAACAATCGGATGGAGGCCGAAGCCTGGGAGCAGAAGGCCAAAGCCTACGAAGCCAACGGTCAATCCGACGAGGCCCTGCGCTGCCTCAAACATTCCGTCGAGGTGGCCCAACGCCCCCCGCCGTTCGAGAGCCTGCACCGCTACTTGGAGGAAGTTTCCAAGCGGCCCCCCTTCCGCAACTAACGCAGTCGGCCCACGGTGCTGCGTCCCGCGCGGGTATTGTAGGTCTGCTGGTAGCGTTGCCGTTCGGAGGCATCGGGGTACTGTTCCGACGGCGGATAGGGATAGCCGCTCATGCCGTGGAACGGCAAGGGGGTGACCGTCTCGGAGAACGTGGTGTTCAGGTCGCCGTCTTTGACCCAGCCGCTGGCGTAGAAGATGAAATCACGGGTCCAGCCGGGAGGCAGCGCCGGCAGGTTGCTCGCCTCGAAACGCAATGCCAGTTCGTCGCCGGGGCCGAAGATGACGTACATGTCGTCGGGACGGGCCAACAACTCGGTCACCGGGCCGTAGCGGGTGAATCGGCCGCGGGGCGGGTCCCACGAGCCGGTCGGACTCACGTCGGCATAATCGAAGCGTTCGAAGCCGAACTCACCGCGAGTCATCCGTGAGAAACCGCGGTAGTGCAGGTCCGCGTCGGCTGCGGGTAGCTCGGTCATCCGGCAGCGCGCCGCCTGGTCGAGAGTCGAGACAAAAACCCGGTCGAAATAAACGCACATCGTCGTGGAAAGGCGGACGTGATAGTCATGGCGCAGGAAACGCCCGGTCAGGTCCACCGGCACGACCAGCCCTTTGCTGGTGGGGAGCCCGACGGATTCGATGGCCGCGTGCCAGCGGCCCTCGTCGTCGCGGACTTCCAGCCTCAGCGGGGTCAGGGTGTAGCGCGGGTCCTGGGCGAGGGCCATCACCGTGCTCGACTCGGCCCAGTAAATCCACCCGTCCAGAAAGAGCGTGATCCGGTCGGCCCCGGACAGGTCGCCCAGGTCCAGGGTGAGGGCGTGCGGCTGGGCCACCCCGTCGTAGGGGGTCAGCGGAAACGTCGGGAAGCGGCCGTCCCGCGCCAGCACCAGCGGCAGCACGTCGGCGCCGCGCTCATCCACGGCGGAAACCGGCGGACGATGCTCCGCCACGGCGAAGAACTTGTCCTCCGGAAACGGAGGGGCAGTGAAGAACTCGTTGGGGATGATCTCCAGGTCGGCGGGATGGTCCACCACTCGCAAGGTGATCTGGTCTGCGTACGTGGTTTCCCGCAGCTCCTCCGTGAGGCGCAGCTCGTAGATTCCCTTCTGGTCCACCAGTTGATCCGCCGCGATCTTGGTCAGTTCGGTGCAGTCGGGCTGGTGGTAGACGCCGGGCGTCATCGGAACGCCGAGAGGCCCGATGCCGAGAATCTCATTGACCAACTCGAATTGCCGGCCATTGTAGGCGTACAGGAAGGCACACGAAGCCGACACCTTGACGTATTGGTCGGTGTCCAGGGTCTCGTCGCGGGCCGGTCGGATCGCGTTTTGGGCCACGCCGTTTGGCCAGGTGACCCGCACCACGTCAAGGCCGGGGAGATCGCCCAACCCGAAATGGACCCACCCGTCCCGGACGGTCTGCTTCTGATAGTGCCCGCCCGCCGCAATCTCAACGGTCGAGCCATAGCCGTTGCGGTTCACTTTCTTGCCGAGGAGGCGGACGTTGATCCAATGCCCGCGGTTGCCGCCGTCGTTGCGGAGCAGGCGCGGGCCGCGGTCGCGGGTTTGCAGGAGGATGTCTTCGTCGCCGTCGCCGTCGAAGTCGGCCATCGCCGCCTCCGCAATCCAGCCCGAGGGGGCATGGAGACCCACCGCCTCGGAAACGTCCTGGAACTTGCCCAGGCCCGCGCCGGCGAGCAGGGCCAGTGTCCGCCCGTCAGCGGCGACGAGCAGGACATCAGACCAGCCGTCGTTGTTGTAGTCGCAAACGTGAATTCGCCGCACACCCGTGGCCGCTAGCGTTTGCGGCAGGGAAACCGGTGTGCCCTCGAAGTGAGCATGTCCATCATTCGTGTAGAGCAACAGGCCGTTCCCTACCGCGACGAGCAGGTCGGGCTTGCCGTCCCGATTGAAATCCCCTTCGGCGGCGGCCCGCGCTCCTTTGTCGATCGGCGGCGTGAACGAGCCGCCGGTTTTGAACTTGCCGAGCCGGGCATTGAGAAACAGCCGGGAGGGAGCGTTGGCATTGACCACGAACAGGTCGATGTCGTGGTCGGCGTCGAGGTCGGCAAAGAGCAGGTCGCGGCTCTGGGCGACGGCCACCAGCAGGCCCGCCTCGTCGGTCTGATCGGTGAAGGTGCCGTTGCCGTTGTTCCGCAGAAGGGCGTTGGGCTCGCCGGGGAAATCATCGGGCAGGGTGAACTGCGCGGCGTCCGGCGGCTCCGCCAAAGTGATGTCGTTCCCGACGAAGATGTCCAAATCATTGTCGTGATCGTAATCGACGAAGACGGCCTTGCGCCCGAAGTGGGGTTCGTTCGCCCGGGCCGCCGAAGAGACATCCTCGAACGTGCCGTCACCCTTGTTATGGTACAGCACGTTCGGACCACAGTTGACGACGTACAGATCGTTGTGTCCGTCGTTGTCGTAATCCCCGAAGACGGCGCTCATTCCCAGATGCGCATCGCCGACTCCGGCCGCTTCGGTGACATCGGTGAAGCGCCCGCCGCCTTCATTGCGGTACAGCCGGTTGGCCGATGTCTGGGGGTCGGCGGCACAGTTGACGACGTAGACGTCCAGGTCGCCGTCTCCGTCGTAGTCCCCCAGCGCCACGGCTCCGCCGACGGTGGGCACATAGCGGTCGCGGACCTCGGCCGCGCGGTAGTCGTCCTGGGCGAAGCGTGCCGGCAGCGGGAACGGCGGCGGCGTCTGTGCGGCGGTCTCCAAATTCGCCGCGGTGGTCACGTCGACAAAACGCACCTGCGCCTCGGGTGCGGGCGGCAGGTCATGGCCGCGTCGGGCCACTTCGATGATGTAGGAGTACTTGCTGCGTTCCAGGGCCTCCACGGTTTTCTCGGCCTCCTCCACGGTGTCCTTCACCTGCTCAAAGGTCTCCGTGTGGCGGGCGGCTTTATCCACCTCCCCGATCCGGCGGTACAGCGTGATCAACTGGTAGTGCGAGTTCGGATGGGTGGGGGAAAGTTGCACCGCCGCTTCGAAGGCTTTGATAGCCTCCTCATACTGTTGCAGCACCTTGTAGCACACTCCCAGGTTGTAAAACGCCCCCAGGCACTGCGGGTCTTGGGCAATGACGTGCTTGAGGCTTTCGACGGCCTTGTCGTACTCGCCCTGGCGTTTGTAAACGATGCCCTGGATATAGTACACGCCCAGTAAGTTCGGATCGATCTGCCGGGCGCGTTCGAGGGCGCGGAGGGACTCCTCGTACTCGTTGGCCCGCATCAGCACCAGACCCAGGTTGAAATGGTCCACCGCCGAATCCGGGGCCAGCTCAATGCAGCGACGAAACTCCGTCGCCGCCTCCGCGAACGCGTCGTTTTCGTAATGGGCCGCCCCCACGCGACGCCGGGCGTCCAACTCCGCCGTTGCATCTTGGGTGGTCGGCGCTTTAGTCGCCGGCTCCGTTTGGCCGACGGCCATCGAACCACCCCATGTCGCCAGTAGAAAAATCACCGTCGGAAGGTCGTGTTGCATGTTGCTCACTCTGCCGCCAGGGCGCCAAATGCAAAGAAGAGTACCGGGAGCCCTATCCCGACCCGTCCGGACAGATAACCCGTCCTGTTTCCATTCCGCGATCGGTTCCGCTCCCTGACGGTCGCGGTTCGGAAACTACTCCACCCACACCTGGTTCAGGTCGGTGTCCACCGGATCCTCCAGACCGCGCAAGTGCTCGATGAAGTCAATGAGCTCATCCGTGGAGCGGGCCAGCAGCTCCAGACGCCGCTTGAGGTCCGGCGAATCCGGATATTCCTTAAGCCCCTGCTCCCAAGCCCGGCGGGCCTGAGTGAGGTTCTTCTCCTGGTCTTCCTCACGGTTCTTCACGTAGGCGTCGCCCAGGCCCACGTAGCCCAAGGCGAAGTGGTCGCGCTGCTTCTCGGACGGCAGGCTCTTCGCCAACGCGATCGCCTCGGTGAAGTCCTGAATGGCCTGGGGGGCATGCCCGAGCTTCCGCGGCCAGTGCAGGTGGTTCATGGCCCGGATGAACTTGGCCGTCCAGCAGGCCGGGTCCATCTGCAGGACGCGATCCAACTCGGCAATGGACATGTTCGAGAGCTTACCCTGGCTGACGATCCCCAGCTTGGGATAGGGCATCTTGTCCACGTAGGCCAACGCCTTGTTCAGCCGGCACATGATGCAGT